>JBGATX010000210.1:0-9743 GCA_044228975.1 Planctomycetota bacterium
CGACCTGCACGCACGTCGCTCCCGCGGGGAGCGGCGGCACGTTGCACTGCCCGTTCGAGTTGTCGCCCCACGCGGCGATGCTGCCGTCGCTCAGGCGCGCGAGCGTGTGGAATCCGCCGGCCGCGAGCTGCACCCAGTTCGTGCCCGCGGGGAGCGGCGGCGCATTGAGCTGTCCGTAGCCGTTGTCGCCGAAGGCCGCGAGCGCGCCGTCGCTGCGCAGCAGGATCGTGTGCCGCGCGCCCGCGGCGGCTGCGACGTACGCGACGCCGGGCGGCAGCGGCGGAACGTTGCACTGGCCGTCGTCGTTCTCGCCCCACGCGATCGCGCTGCCGTCGCTGAGGCGCGCGACGTCGTGCGACGCGCCCGTCGCGACCTCGACGTACGTCAGGCCGGCCGGAGCCGGGGGAGTCTGGCACACGCGGTCGAAGTTCCAGCCCCACGACGCGATCGTTCCGTCGCCGAGCAGGGCGCTCGTGTGCGCGTTGCCGGCGCTGAGTTGCGTGACCCAGCCCGTGTTCCACTCGCTGTCGAACACGAACGTGCCCCAACCGATCACGCGCTCCTGCGCGTGCAGCGCGCCTGCGGCGCCGAGCAGCGCACTCATGACGAGCAGTGCGCGCGAGATCCTGGCGAGTGCCGGGCGAGTTCGAGGCGCGCTCACATTCACGCGGACGCGTTGCGCGGGGGGAGGCATCTTCCAGAAACGAAGCACGAAGACGGACAGACGGCGAAGCGCGGACATGGAGCAGTTCCTCGTTTCGACGGGCAGCGTGAGAGGTGCGCGACGGAGTGGGGGAGCGACGTCCGGCCCATTCAGGCGGCGTGCGCCGGAGGTCCTCGGCCGCGTGAGTTCGTCGGCGGGTTCCGGTGCGAACGGAGAACGGGTTGACGCGCTCGTCATCGAGCGCGCTCTACGTTGCCGCTCCGCGAGAGAGCGTTGCGTGCTTTTTCGCGCACGCATCGCTTTGTCGACGGCGTCGATGCGTTCGCGAATCGCCGGCGCGGCGTTGGAGCGTCGGATGGCGACCGCTGGACACCTTAGACGCGCTCACACCGCCGGTTGCGCTGCCAGGTCCTTCACCGCCCGCCCGACGAGCGCGCGGCGATAGATCAGGTACGAGCTCAAGCACATCAGCGGCACGACGAGCGCGCCGATGACCGGGATCGGCTGGAAGGCGATCAGCACCCAGCGGATGAGCATCAGGAGGAAGCGCGAGATGCAGCCGCGCACCGGCGGGACGTAGCCGCGCAAGCCGCTGATCAGCGTCAGCCGGTAGTACAGCACTCCGGGGATCACTCCGACGATCGGGATCGCGCTGAAGCCGAAGGAGATCGCGAGCGTCTTCGGCAGCCGCGACGAGAGCGCCGCGAGGTAGGCGCGGAACTCCTCGTCGTTCGCGAAGGTCAACGCGCGGCAGGTCTCGCAGGCCTGCTGCACGGTGCGCTTGCGCAGCCGGTTCGCGCACACGGGGCAGCGCTTGCGGCCGATGAGCTCGAAGCGCTGGCGCGAGAGGTCGGCGCAGGGCTTGTCCTTGGGCGTGCCGAACACGCTCACCGCGCGCGGCGCGGCCACCTCGGCGCGGCAGGCGTGACAGCGCGTCGCGTGGGGCAGGATCGGCGCCGCGCATTTCGCGCACGGCACCTTCGAGCTCTCCTCGCGCTTCTCGTTCCAGCGCTTGGCCCACCACAGGCCGAGCGTCGTGAGCGCCGAGAGCACGATCGCGACGACCGGGAAGACGACGATGAACAGGAGCCCGCTGACGGTCCAGGTGTTCTCGATCCAGTTGAGCATCGTCTGCAGACCGATGTCGTCGTCGTCGTCGACCAGGTGGATGATCCACAGCGCCGCTCGCCGCAGGAAGGCGACGAAGAACGTTCCGGCGGCGATCGCGACCGCGATCAGGCTCTCGGGGCCGAAGCCATTGCGCTGGATGGCCTTGATCTCGCGCAGCGTCTCCGAATCCACGAGCGCGAGCGTCACCGCGAGAGACACCGCCGCCTTCACCCAGCCGTCGATGTCCTGCATCACCGCGCGCACATCGGCGTTCTTGCTCGCGAGCACCTCGCCGGTCGCGAGCAGCGCGAGCACGAGCAGCGTCGTCGTGCTCTGGAACCAGTCCGGCGCGTGCGACAGCGCCTGGACGACGTGGCTGTCCTTCAACCAAGGGATGTGATCGCCGAAGCGCGCCAGCAGCGCCGTCACGAAGGCGGCCAGGAACGGGCGCGAGGCGAACATCGGGATGCTCGCCAGCGAGTAGAGGATCGTCGTCAGGTTCATCGGCGCGCGGAGTCTAGAGCGTGGGAGCGCGGGACGCGTGCGCGACTTTGGGGAGCCCAGGGCGGTCCCCGGCGCCCGGGCGACCGATCTCGACCAGATTGGGCCCCAGACGGCCGAAAAAGCCCACCGAGATAGTTGACATGTCAACCATTGAGCCGTAGTCTACATCCGTCATGAGACCCGATGCCGACTCCGTCCAGGCCGCGATCGGCCAGACCCGCGCCTTCCGCTCTCTCGGACAGGAAGCGGTGCTGGCCCTCTTCCTCGCCGCCGAGGCCGTGCGCCGTCCCTTCGAGCAGCTGCTCGCCGAGCACGGCGCGCTCACGCTGCAGCAGTACAACGTGCTGCGCATCCTGCGTGGCGCTGGCGAAGGCGGACTGCCGACGCTCGAGATCGGCGTGCGCATGATCGAGCACACGCCCGGCATCACGCGCTTGATCGATCGCCTGGAGGAGAAGGGGCTCGTGGCGCGCGTGCGCTCCGACGCCGACCGCCGCCAGGTCCTGTGCCGCATCACGGCGCGCGCCGCGAAGCTCCTGAGGGAGCTCGACGCGCCGATGAACGCCCTCGATGACGAATCCCTCGCCGAGCTTTCGCGCGGCGAGCTGCAGACGTTGATCCAACTCTTGAACCGGGTTCGCAAGAGCCGAGCCCAGTGAGGACACCATGAACGCTTCGACCGCTTCTCTTTCACGGCAACAGTTGACTAGTCAAGCATCGTCTCCGGCCTCGAACGCGAAGTCCGGCTTGTGGTCGCGCGCGCTTTCGACGAGCGCGACGTGGTCGCCGCTCGCCTTGCGCGTCGCGCTCGCCGTGGTCATGTTCCCGCACGGCGCGCAGAAGGCGCTGGGCTGGTTCGGCGGCTACGGCTTCGAGGGCACGATGAGCTTCTTCACGCAGAAGATCGGCCTGCCCGCACCGGTCGCGGTGCTCGTGATCGCGACGGAGTTCCTCGGGCCGTTGTTCCTGCTCGCCGGGCTCGGCACGCGTTTCGTCGCGCTCGGTTTCACCGCCGTGATGCTCGGCGCGATCACGACCACGCACTTCGCCAACGGCTTCTTCATGAACTGGTTCGGCCAGCAGGCGGGCGAAGGCTACGAGTACCACCTGCTCGTGATCGGCATGACGCTCGCGCTGATCGTCGGTGGGGGAGGACGCTGGTCGCTGGACCGGCGCCTCGCGAGCCGCGCGTGAGCCTCAACCCTCGAGCTTCTTCCCGAGCTGCCAGGCGAGATGATCGAGCTGGCGCCGCAAGCGTCCTACGGCCGTCTCGAGCTCGGCGATCTGCTTCTGCTGCTCCTCGACCTTCTCCTCGAGAGGTCCGACACGCGGATCGCGCGCGGGAGCGGCCGATGCACTCGGGGCGCTCGGCGCGCTGGCGTAGGCGGGCGCCGCGTGGCTCGCGCTCGGCGCGCTCACCGAGAGCGTCGAGCGCACCACGGTGCCCGCGACGAGCGGATGCGCATCGGGCGCGAGCTTCTGCGCGAAGCGCTCGGCGCGCGAGCCCGGCATCGGATCGATGCGCACGACCAGGCCGCTCTCGAGCATCGGCTTCAGGATCTCGAACAGCCGCTCGAGCGTCTCGCACGGGACCATGCGCGCGACGCGCCCGCGCAACTCGCCAGGTTGCTGCGGCCCGCGCATCATCAACTCGGCCAGCACCGCGAGCTGCGGCGCCTCGAGCCGCAACAGCGCCGCGCCGTTGTGCCGGAACTTCTCCGTGCGGCTTCCGATCGGGTGGACCGAGCCGACGAAGGAGCGCCGGATCAGCTTCTGCACCGCGACGTTGACCTCGCCCTCCATCAGGTCCATCACCGGGTCGCGGTTGTTCTTCTGGTTCACGCCCAAGGTCACGGAGTTGAGCGTGAGCGGATAGAGATCGGGCGTCGTGAGCTCCTTCTCGATGAGCACGCCGAGGACGCGCGCTTCGAGCGGTTCGAGCTGATGTTCGAGGGTCATGGCGCGCCGATTGTGGGCTGCCGCACGCGCGCAGGCAACTCGCGCCGCGCGCCCAGGCCGCGCGCGCACGGTTCAGGCGCTGGTCAAGCGCTGGTCACGCGCCGTGCAGTCGGTCGATCGCGCGCGCCAGCTCGAAATCGCGCTGCGACAACCCGCCGACATCGTGACTGCTGAGCTCGATCACGACCTTCGACCAGGAGTTCGACCAGTCCGGATGATGGTTCGCCTTCTCCGCCGCCAGCGCGACGCGCGTCATGAACGCGAAGGCCGCCGAGAAGTCGGCGAACTCGAACTCGCGCTTCAGTTTGTCGCCGGAGCGCGACCAGCGCGGCACCTGCGCCAAGCGCGAGCGCACATCGTCCTCGTTCAACTTCGGGGAGAGCGCCATGCGACGGAGCCTCGTCCTCTCCGCACCGACTTGCAAGCGTCCGTCATGGCGCAGGAGCGCAAGTCGCGACACTCCGGAACGCGAAGCTGCGTTTGTAGAAACGTCCACGTGCGTGCAAGAACGTCCTGCGCTCCAACCGTCGCCTCCAGCTCGTCGACCGCCGATACGGCTCCGTTCGCGTCTCGCCGCGTCTGCGCAGCGCGTTTGATCCGGTCTCGCGCCTTGGTAGTCTCGCCCGTTCTTCGAGATGCCTCGCCGCCGTTGGAATTCATGGCCCGACGCCGTCCGCCGCGGCGTGCGTTGGACACCGGTTGTTCCCCAGACTTCCTTCGCGCCAAGCGGGCAGAGACCGCTCGTCCGTCCCGCGCGGACCGTCCATTGCTCCCCGCCCACCCCATGAGCGCCCCCCCTCAGCCGGTCCCGACCCTCGACCACGTCGCGATCGGCAACAGCCGCGTTCTCGCGCTCATTTCGCCGACCAGCGCGATCGAGTGGCCTTTGCCTCCCGCGCTTCGATTCGCCCTCCGTCTTCGCCCGACTGCTCGACCGCGCGCGCGGCGGCACGCTGCGCATCCTCGCGCGGCGCACTGAGATCCGCGGCACTGGCGGCTACGTCGTCAACACGAACGTCTCCCGGCTCCAGTTCACCTCGAGCGAGGGCAGTTGGGAGGTCGTCGACTTCGCGCCGCGTCTCCCCACCGGTCTCGAAGTCGACGTCCCGATCGAGATCATCCGCCTCATCCGTCCGCTCTCCGGCGCGCCGGTCCTGTCCGTCGATTTCGATCCGCGTCCGGGTTACGGCGCGCTGCCGGTCGAGTTGCGCCAGACGACGGGCGGCATCGAGCTCTCCGACGGGACGTGTCCGCTCGAGCTCTCGACGAACCTGCCCGTTCCCTACGTGCTCGAACGGCGCGAGTTCGTGCTCACCTCGCCCATCTTCCTCGTCTTCTCGTACGGCCGAAGGCGCGAGAAACCGACGCTGACGAGCGTCACCCACGACCTCGAGCGCACGATCGCCGGCTGGCGCGCGTGGGCGCGCACGTGCGCGCTGCCCAATTTCGCCGCGGCCGAAGTGCTGCGCTCCGCGTTGTGCCTCAAACTGCACGCCTACCACGACACCGGCGCGATCATCGCCGCTGCGACGACGAGCATTCCCGAAGCGCTCGGCACCGGGCGCGTCTGGGACTACCGCTTCTGCTGGCTGCGCGACGCGGCCTTCGTCGTCGAGGCGCTGCGGCGACTCTCGCACCTGGCCGAAGGCGAGCAGCTCATGCGCTTCCTGCGCGACGTGATCGAGAGCGGTCCGCTGCAGCCGCTCTACGGCATCGGCGGCGAGCGCGATCTCGAGGAGCGCGAGGTCGCGAACCTCGAAGGCTTCGCCGGCAACGGTCCGGTGCGCGTCGGCAACGCGGCCGCTTTGCAGACGCAGAACGACCTGATGGGGGAGCTCGTCCTCTGCCTCGACACGCTGCTTTCCGATCCGCGCATCGTGCACGAGGATCCGCGCTCCTTCTTCCCCACGATCAAGAAGCTCGTCGAGCAGGCGCTCGCCGTCGCGCGCGAGCCCGACACGGGCATCTGGGAGTACCGCACGCAAGTGCGCCACTACACGTTCTCGCGCGCGATGTGCTGGGTCGCGGCGCAGCGCGGCGCGGAGATCGCGCGGCGCTTCGGCGAGCATGCGCTCGGCGCGCGCTGGCAGCTCGAGGCCGAGTCGCTGCGCAACGACGTGCTCGAGCAGGGCTTCAGCGCGGAGGTCGGCTACTTCACGCAATCGCTCGGTGGCAAGAATCCCGACGCGGCCAACCTGCTCCTGCCCAGCCTCGGCTTGATCGACGCGCACGACCCTCGTTTCCAGGCCACGATCGATGCGTATGCGGCGAAGCTCACGGATCACGGGCTCATGTTGCGCTACCGGCATCCCGACGACTTCGGGGAGACGACGAGCGCGTTCACGATGTGCTCCTTCTGGTGGGCGGAAGCTCTGGCCCTCGCGGGCCGACTCGACGATGCCGTCGAGGTCTTCAAGCGCGTCGTCGCGCACGCCAATCCCGTCGGCCTCTTCTCCGAGGACATCGAGCCGTCGACCGGCCGGCTGCTCGGCAACTTCCCCCAGGCCTACACGCACGTCGGCCTGATCAATGCGGCGATGACGATCGGCGAGCTGCTCGATGCGCGCGACGGGCGCGTGCGCGCGTGGCTGTGAGCGCGTCGACTCCATGGAAGAGCGCATGCAACGCCTGCTGATCGTCTCCAACCGGTTGCCCGTGACGGTGAAGTCCTCGGCCGGCAACGTGAGCATCGAGCGCAGCGTGGGCGGTCTCGCGACGGGGCTCTCCGGACCGCACGCGCGCACCGGCGGCGAGTGGATCGGCTGGCCCGGCACGGTCGATCCCGAGCAGCGCGCAAGCGTCGGAGCGCGACTCGCCGAGCAGAATCTCGTGCCCGTGTGGCTCGAGCGCGAAGATGTCGAGGGCTTCTACGACGGCTTCTCGAACGCGTTCCTCTGGCCCCTTTTCCACTATCAGCTCGGCAGTGTTTCGCTAGGTCCGCGCGACTGGGAAGCGTACGAGCAGGTGAATCGGCGCTTCGCGACGGCCGCGGCGGAGCGCTGGAAGCCTGGGGATCGCGTGTGGGTGCACGACTACCAGCTGCTGCTCGTGCCCGGGATGCTGCGCGAGCTCGTGCCCGAGGCGCGCATCGGCTTCTTCCTGCACATCCCGTTTCCTTCGTCGGCCGTGCTGCGCGGTCTGCCGCACCACGACGAGATCCTGCGCGGCATGCTCGGCGCGGACCTGATCGGCTTCCACACCGCGGGCTACCTGCGTCACTTCGCCGCGGCGGCGTTGCGCGCGCTCGGCGTGTCGCTCGAGGTCGATCGCATCCGCTGGGGCGGACGCGACGTCGCCTTGGGCGTGTTTCCGATGGGCATCGACGCGCAGGCGCTCGCGGAGGTCGCGCGCAGCGCCGACGTGCTCGAGAAGACGCGCTCGTTCCGCGGCGCGGACGACACGTCGATGCTGCTCGCGATCGACCGGCTTGACTACACCAAGGGCATCACGCGCCGTTTGATGGCGTTCGCGCGCATGCTCGAGCTCTACCCCGAGCTGCGCGGACGCACGCGCCTGATCCAGGTCGCCGTGCCCTCGCGCGCCGACGTGGCGGCGTACCAATCGTTGAGGCGCCGGATCGACGGCCTCGTCGGAAGCATCAACGGCACTCACGGCACGCCGAACTGGACGCCGGTGACGTACCTGCACCAGAGCTTCGATCGCGCGGGCGTGAGCGCCTTGCTGCGCGCCGCCGACGTGCTGCTCGTGACGCCGGTGCGCGACGGCATGAACCTCGTCGCGAAGGAATTCGCCGCGGTGCGCGACGACGAGGACGGCGTGCTCGTCCTGAGCGAACTCGCCGGCGCGGCGCACGAGCTCGGTGAAGCGCTCTTCGTCAATCCCTACGACATCGACGCGTCGGCGCGCACCTACCAGCAGGCGCTGACGCTGCCGCGCGAGGAGCGACGTCGCCGCATGCGCGCCATGCGCGAGCGCGTGCGCCGCTACGACGTCCATCGCTGGGCCGACGGTTTCCTCGAGCGCCTCGACCTCAGCGGAGCGCGCGCACCGCATCCCGACGCGCTCACGCCGGAAGCGGCGTTGCGCCAGGCGCGCGACGCGAACGAGCTCGAGCTCCTGCTCGACTACGACGGCACCCTGCGCGAGTTCGAGATCGATCCGACGCAAGCGACGCCGTCGGGAGAGCTGCTGGAGCTCCTGCGCGGCCTGTGCGCGCGAACGCGCACGCGCGTGCACCTCGTCAGCGGCCGGCGCCAGGGGCAACTCGAGAGCTGGTTCGGCGAGCTCGATCTCGCGCTGCACGCCGAGCACGGTCTCGCTTCGCGCTGGCCCGGCGGCGAGTGGACCGCGGCCAACCTGCCGCCGCTGCCGTACGCCGAGCGCATCGCCGCGCTGCTCGAGGATTGGGCCACGCGTATCCGCGGCGCGTTCGTCGAGCGCAAGGACGCCTGTCTCGCATTCCACTGGCGCGCGGGCGAACTCGGCTGGGCCGCGCGCCAAGTGCGCGAGCTGCGACTGCATCTTCTCGAGTCGTGCGGCGCGCTCGGCGTGGAAGTGCTCGTGGGCAACGAAGTGCTCGAAGTCCGGCCAGCCGGGCTGATGAAGGGCCTCGCGTTCCGCCGCATCGCCGCGCGCGTGCCACCGCAGGCGTTGATCGTCGCGTTCGGAGACGACCGGACGGACGACGAGCTGTTCGAAGCGCTGCCCGCCGCGGCGATCAGCGTGCGCGTCGGCTCGCCCAGCAGCGCGGCGCGCGTGCACCTGCCCGAGAGTGCGTCCGCGCGGCGCTGGCTCGCGCGGCTGCTCGGCTGATCGTCGTTCGTCGGCGCGGCGCCTCCACGCCAGGGGCGCAGGCAGGCTACGCATAGCGGCTAGTCGACGCCCGTCTCGGTCGAGCGCAGCGTGAGTTCGATGACGCGCGCCGCATCGCGAGCGCTTCTTCGGCGCCCGCCGGCACATCGTCGCGCACACGCGCGGACGTCCCACCCAAGCGAGTCCGCGCGCGCGTCGATGTTCCCGCAAGAACGAACGCGCGCCATCGTCGACGCGCGCTGCGCGCGATCCACCGTCCGCCAGCGCATCGAACGACCCACCCATCCTGTCCGTTCGCCTTTCAACGGAGCAACCGAATCATGGCCGAGACGACGACCGACTACACCAAGTTCGACTACGTGGCCGACGTGAAGCGCTACGTCCCCAATCCGAACGTCAACGCGCTCAACGCGATCAAGCGCTACGCCGGCATCGCCCTGCAGACCAAGGACTCCGCCCTCGTCGCCTGCAGCGACCCGAGCGAGCGCAAGCGCATCGTCGAGAACTTCATGAAGAAGAAGCTCGCCCTCACCGGCGACGACGCCGCGCTCGACAAGACCGTCCAGGAGATCTGCCAGCAGATGAAGGGCGACAAAGAGAAACTCCGCGTCACCTTCTGCTACCTCCTTGCCGACAAGCTCGGCAAGCTCGACAGTCTCAACTAACCCTCCGCCTCCGGCCCAGCACCGCGCGCAGCGCGTGGCCGCCGGTTGAGCAGCGCCGCGCGCAGCGC
>JBGATX010000211.1:0-9479 GCA_044228975.1 Planctomycetota bacterium
GGGGCCAGCGATGCGGAGCACGCTTGTGTGGCGCGTTGCCGCCTTCCCCCTCGCGCTCTACTTCCGCTTCGCGCGCCGCTCCGTCACGTGCGAATTCCCCTCCGAATCGATCAACCCCACTCTCAACCCACTCGCGCCCTATCCATTCCGCACCATCAACAACACCCGATTAGCCCCCGCCACAAGCTCGAGCTCGCCGACATCGCACAACACCGCATTGTGCATCTCCGAATCACTCACGACGACCACGCCATCGACCCGCGACGCGCACCGCTCCTCCGGCCCGACTGCATGATCCACGCCGCGCGCCGACGGACTCTCGACCACCACGCGCCACACACATCCTCCCGCGCGTCGACCGGAGCAGAGGTCGCCCCGCAGCGACGATTCGCAGCGAACCGAGTCGTGTCGTTCGCGTCGCCGGCGTCTCGCGGAACGTGCGACAGCCGAGCGAGATCGAGTCCGATTCCCGTCCGGCGCAGAGTGCGTACGCAACACGGCTGAACTCTGCGCGCGGTCCAGGCCCCGGAGTGGCGAGTCTCGAGCACCGCGAGCGGTCTTGTGCGCGACGGTATCGCTCTCGTCATCAAGCAAGCGGGAATTGCGACCGATGCGTGCCCGTGGCCGCACCGACCGTGCGACGGATCGCCACGCAATCCCCTCCCTGACAATCGAACAATGTGGAATAAGCTCTCGACTCTCTCCCTCGGCGTGCGCATCGCCGCACTCACGCTGCTCGTGCTGGTCGCGGTCCTCGCCGTGAACAATGTGGTCTTCGTGCGTTCCTACAGCGACAGCGCGCAAGACGCGCTCGTCGAGCGAGCGAGGACCTTCACTGCCCTGGCGGACGAAACCAAGGCGCATGTGGCCGAGCTGAACCGGCTCCACGTCTTCGACAGTGACGCTCTGATCGCGGAACTCGCGGCCGACAGAGCCACGGGGAAACCCTACACCGAGTCGCGGATCTTCAAGACGGTACCGGTCGTGGCGGGCTGGCTCGCCGCGCGAGCCGCCGCCGAGCGCGAGAACATCGAGTTCCACACTCCCGCGTTCGACGCCCGCAACAAGTCCAACGAGCCGGAGAACGGCTCGTTCCAGAGCCAGCTCCTGCGCAGCCTGAAGGACCAGGTCGCGGCCGGCGGCGGCGACGACATCCACGCCGTCGACGGGGCGACCAATACGCTCCACTACATGCGCGCGGTCAAGCTCGACGAGTCGTGCATGATGTGCCACGGGGATCCGGCGACGAGCCCGACCCATGACGGCCTCGACGTCGTCGGCTTCCGCATGGAGGATTGGAAAGTCGGTGACATGCACGGCGCATTCCATGTCGCGCTGCCCCTCGCGCCCGTCGACGCGCAGGTCGCGAGCTTCATCGGCGGCAGCCTCGCGTGGACCGTGCCTTTGTTCGTCGGATCGGGGCTGCTGATCGCCTGGCTCATGAGCCGGCTGCTCTCCCGCCCGATCCGCGCGCTGGCGTCGCGACTGAAGGACATCGCCGAGGGCGAGGGCGATCTCACCAAACGCGCGGACGCTTCGCGCCGGGACGAGATCGGCGAGCTGGCGCGCTGGTTCAACGTCTTCGTCGAGAAGATCGAGAGCACGATCGCCGAGGTGAAGTCCGGCTCGGCGCAGATCGACGCGGGCGGAACGCAGATCGCCGCGGCCAGTCAATCGCTGGCGCAAGGCGCGAGCGAGCAGGCGAGCAGCCTGGAAGAGATCAGCGCGTCGCTCGAGGAGATGTCCGGACAGACGCAACAGAGCGCCGAGAACGCGCGCCAGGCGAGCTCGCTCGCCGAAGGGAGCAAGCAGTCGGCCGATCGCGGGCAGCACGAGATGACCCAGATGAACAAGGCCGTCAACGAGATCCGGCAGTCGAGCACGGAGATCAGCAAGATCATCAAGGTGATCGACGAGATCGCGTTCCAGACGAACCTGCTGGCGCTCAACGCCGCCGTGGAGGCCGCGCGGGCCGGCGAGGCCGGCAAGGGGTTCGCGGTGGTCGCCGAGGAAGTTCGCAACCTCGCGCAGCGCTCTGCCGAGGCGGCGAAGAACACTTCGACGATGATCGAGGAGTCGGTCAAGCGCTCGGAGAACGGGGTGCTGATCGCGCAGCGCGTCAGTCAGGCGCTCGAGGAGATCGTCACCGGCACCGTGCGAGTCCATGCGCTCCTGGCCGAGATCGCCGGCGCCAGCGGCGAGCAGGCCACGGGTATCGCACAGCTCAATCAGGGCGTCAGCCAGCTCGATCAGGTGACGCAACAGAACGCCGGCAACAGCGAGGAGCTGGCCTCGTCGGCCGAGGAGCTCTCCTCGCAGGTGGCCACGCTCAACGCGCTCGTGGCTCAGTTCAAGGTGAGTGGCGGCGTCTCTGCTCCGGTCGCGACGTCCACGCACGCGACGGCCAATCCGAGAGCGCCGATGCCGTCGCGGACGCGCGAATCGAATCGCATGCGGATCCCGAGTCCGACATTGTCGAGTGCGGCGGCCGGACGGCCGGCGACTCGCCGCTCCGGGACGCGCGACACGGTGGACGACGAGCTGCTGAGCTCCTTCTAGCGTTCCTCTCGAGCGCGCGGACTTCTCTGCCTGCCGTCGAGCTCCGCTAGCGAACGGCGGTATGCCAGGTGAGCGCCGGGTCGAGGAAACCCAGGCGCAAGCCGCTCGCGCCCTTGCCATTCTGCACGAGCAACAGCACCTCGTTCGCTCCTGCCGCGAGCTCGAGCTTGCCGAACTTGCGCAGCGCCGCATTGTGCGTCTCCGAATCGCGCACGACGACCGCGCCATTGACCCGCAACACGCACCCGTCATCCGACCCGAGTGCATAATCCACGCTGCGCGCCGACGGACTCTCGATCACGACCCGCGCCGCGAAGACCTTGCCGTCGCAACCCTCGGGCGCGAGCGCGCGCAAATCGACGAACCCCTTGTCCTCCTCGTCGACCGCGACCCCTCGCCAATTCCCCTCCGCCGCCTCCACATCCTTCTCGACCTCCGCCAGCTTCTTCCCCGACGGCCCGCGCACTTCCCACCGATCCACGAATCGCCCCGGGAAGAGCCGCTGCAGCTCGCCTTTGTACACCTCCCGCCGATCGTCCCTCAGCGACGCCAGCAATCCGGGATAGAGGCGCGACAAAGCGTCCGACTTGCACGCCCGCAACGCGCGGAACGAGCACAATCGCGCGAAGCCGTCCTTCTCCGCCGATTCGAAAGCCCGCTCGAGCTGCGGCAACAGTTCTTTCGCCCTCAATTGCTCCGCCGCCCGCGCTCCCGCCAGGCGCACCTCCCGCGCGAGATGCCCGACCGCCGCTCCGGCGAGCTTCACCGCGTGCGCCGGCGCCTTGTCGGCCGTCGCGAGCACGAACAACGCCGCCTCCGCCGGTGAGCGCTCGTCCAGGAGACGCAGGGCCGTCTCCGCCGTCTCGACGTTCGCCGCAGACAGCTGCGCGACCTCCCACGGCGACGTCCACTTCCCGTCTCCATCGGCATCGATCCAGATCGGGTTCGTCACCGCTCGCGGCAGATGCCGGTCGTCCGTGTTCGAGAGGAGCGGCGCGAGCGCATCGTCCCCCTCGACGCACACCACCACCCACGCGTCGCGCTCGAGCGGCAGCGTCACCTTCTGCTCCAGGCGCACGGGCGTGCGCGCGGCGGCCACGGGCAGCTCCGCCGCGAGCTCGCCGTTGACCCACACCCTCGCGCGATCGACGTCGACCCAGCTCGCGGCCTGGATGCGCAGCGTGAGCTCCACGCGCTGGTCCTTGGCTTGGACCTGCTCCCCCGGTCCGTGTCGATCGATGCTGAAGTCCACGAACGGACCGGAGGTCGTGAACATGCGCTTCTCGCGCAGCGCGAGCGCGATCTCGCGCGGATCGATGCGCGCCGGATCGTCCGTGGAGCAGCGCACGAAGTTGCGCGGGAAGCCCGCGAACTCGAAGTGCACCGTGTGGCTGTCCGAATTGCCCACCGCGCCGTGCCGCGCGCCGCGATTCAACAGGTGAAACCAGTCCTGGAGCACGCAGCCCATGCTCACGCGCTCGCCAGGCACGAGATCGGCGTCGGCGTACCCGGCGTTGTTGTTCGCGTTGAGCACCTCGAGCGTGTCGAAGTCGTCCGACCAGGCTTTCGACGTGCTCTCGCCGCGCACGGCGTCGAGTCCGGTGTGCCCGAACCAGTCGATGTCGGTGTAGCGCGGATGGTTGAGCTGGATCACCGGCACGATGCCGAAGGCATTCGTTTCGGCGCGCGCGAGCTGGAACAGCGCGCCCGCCTCGCGCAGCTTCGAGTCGATCACCGCGCGCTCGGGATCGAGCGGGAACGTGTTGAAGTGCCCGATCGGCGTCGAGACCTCGTTGCCCGTGATCGCCGTGACCTGGCCGACGGCGCCGAGCGCGTCCACGGTCGGCCGATAGTCGGTGTTGCGGTTGTGATCCGTCGCGACGGCGAACTCGACACCCTCGCCGATCAGGCTGATCACGCGCTCCTCGAGGTTCGCGTCGCCGTGGCCCGAGAACGTGCGCGTGTGGAGGTGGAAATCGGCGCCGATCCAACCCCGCGTGTCGATCTCGCGCGTCAACACGGCCTTCCATTCGTAGGTCTGGCCCGCGACGAAGTCGAACTCGCGCCGATCGAGGCCCCATTCCAGCCCGCGCGAGGCGAAGACCGTGTGCTTGCCCGCGGGAACCGTGATCGAAGCGGCGCCGCGCAGCGCGTAGACGACGTCGAAGCGCACGGCGAGATCCTTCGGCGCCGCGTCGGTGCGCGTGAAGAGCTTCGCGCCCGCGCCCTTCGGCCCGAGAAACGTCAAACGACCCGGCATCGCCTTCTGCGTGCTCGCGTCGTCGATCTCGAAGCGCAACACCGCGCTCGGCGAGTCGTCCGCGAGCAGCTTGACGGGCTCCTGCGCGAGCGCGAGCGCGCCTGCGGACAGCAGCCACCCTGCTGCCGATGCGCGCGACGCCACGAGAACGAATCGACCTCGAAGTCGCGGCGTGCTCAAGCTCATGAAAGCGGAGTATATCCAGTGCCGACGGCGTGCATCACGCGCCGCGCGCGACGTCCTGGTCGTCGCGCACGCGCGCACGTATGCTGCGCTCGCTCCCTCTTCGATCGACGCAAAGACGCTGCATGACCGACACGCCGGACTCCCGACGCGCGCGCGCGCGCGACACGTCGAAAGCCGCGCACGAATCGCTGCCCGCCGACACGAGCCTCTCCGCGCACGAGTCCGCCGAGCGCTTCGTCGAGCGCCTCGCCGCGCGCGCTCCGGACCAGGCGCGCTACTCGAGCGAAGGCGAGATCGCCCGCGGCGGCATGGGCGCGATCCTCCGGGTGCGCGACGAGATCCTGCGTCGCGAGCTCGCGATGAAGGTGCTGCTCGAGCGCGAGGACGACCAGGACGAGTCGGGCTCCGGCAGCTCGAGATCCGTGCTGCTGGCGCGTTTCCTCGAGGAAGCGCAGGTCACGGGCCAGCTCGACCATCCCGGCGTCGTGCCCGTGCACGACATGGGCGTCGATGGTCACGGCCGAGTGTGGTTCACGATGCGCCTGGTCAAGGGACGCAACCTCGAGGAGATCATCGAGCTCGTGCGCACCGGCGCCGAGGGCTGGACGCTGACGCGCGCCGTGCTCGTGCTCCAGCGCGTGTGCGAGGCGATGGCCTTCGCGCATTCGAAGAGCGTCGTGCACCGCGATCTCAAGCCCGCGAACATCATGGTCGGCCGCTTCGGCGAGACCTACGTCATGGACTGGGGCCTCGCGCGCGTCGCCGGCCGGCCCGAGCTGCGCGACGTGCGCGTCAGCGCGCACGCGGCCGACAGCACGGCGGTGCGCAAGCAGCTCGGCGACGATCCGAACGTCTCGCCGCAGCTCACGATGGCGGGCTCGGTCGTCGGCACGCCGGCCTACATGCCGCCCGAACAGGCGCGCGGCGACGTCGACGCGGTCGACGAGCTCTCCGACGTCTACGCCGTCGGCGCGATGCTCTACCAGCTGCTCGCCGGTCACCGGCCGTACCTCGGGCCGGGCACGTCGCTCAACGCGGTCGAGATGCTGCGCGCCGTCGTCGCCGGTCCGCCCGCGGCGCTCGTCGAATCGCCGCGAGCGCCGGCCGAGCTCATCGCCGTGTGCCACAAGGCGATGGCACGCGAGAAGACGGCGCGCTACGCGAGCATGTTCGAGCTCGCCGACGACCTGCAGGCGTATCTCGAGGGCCGCGTCGTGCGCGCGCACCGCACCGGCGCGCGCGCGGAGCTCGCGAAGTGGGTCGCGCGCAACCGCCTCGCCGCCGGAGCCTTGCTCGCCGCGGGCGTGCTCGCCATCGCGGGCTCCGCGGCGATCGCGTGGACGACGCACACGAGCAACGTGCGCCTCGCCGCCGCGCGCGACACGGCGTTGCTGCAGAGCTACGGCTCGAGTCTCTCCGCCGCCAGCGCGAGCCTGACGCTCGGCGCGGTCGACGAGGCGCGCCGGCGCATCTCCGATTGCGACGAGAGCTTGCACGGCTGGGAATGGAAGCACCTCGCTCTCTCCGTGTCGCCGCGCGCGCGTTCGCTCGCCGTGCCCGAGGGCGCGATCACGAGCCTCTCGTGGAGTCCGGACGCTCGGCGCCTCGCGCTGCGCTACGCCGATCGCATCGAGGTGCGCGACAGCCGCGACGGCACGCTGCTCGTCGAGCTGCGCAGCGACGAGCAGGCACCGCACTCCTACACCTGGTCCCCCGACGGCACGACGATCGCGGGCGCGACGAAGGCCAACGAGGTCGTGCTCTGGAACGCGCGCGAGGCCGCCGCGCCGCGCAAGTTCGCCCGGCATGAACAAGCGCTCGTGCGCGTGCGTTTCTCCGCCGACGGCCGCCGCCTCTACACCGTGGCGAGCAACCTGCTCGACGGCGCAGCCAAGCCAGGCGACACCGAAACGGGCTGCGTGCTCGCCTGGGACGTCGCGAGCGGCGCGCGCGTGGACGTCATCGGCGAGCCGGGCGCGGCCCTGTACGGCTTGCAGATCGATCCGCGCGGCGCGCGCATCGCGACCTGGGATCGCTCGGGTCTCGTGCGCATCTGGGACCTGGCGCGCAAGCGGATCCTCGCTCAACGGCGCTTCGCGAGCCTCGCGATCGACGTGCTCGAGTTCGAGGGCGATGACATCCTCGTCGCCACGGGAGCGCGCGGCGCGCAGCTGTGGGACGGCAAGCTCGAGCAGGTGCGCGCGAGCCGCGAGGATCCCGAAGCGCTCGCCGGCGTGCCCGTCGACTGGTTCTCGGGAGGGCAGCACCTCGCGAGCGGGCGAGCCGACGGAGTCGTGCGCATCTTCGATCGCCACGACTTGAGCCCGGTCGCGACGCTGACCGTGTCCACGGAGGAAGCGGCCGCGTACCAGCTCTCGCCCGACGGCCGCTGGTTCGCGACGGCAGGCAAGCACGGCCGCGTCGACTTCTGGAATCCCGAGCTCGCGGGCGCGGCCTTCGATCTGCCGCTCGCCGAATGGACGCTGCGCGGCCTGGCCTTCACGCCCGATGCGACGCGCGTGGTCGCGGTCTCGAGCTGGGGACGCATCGGCGTGCTCGACGCGCGCACGGGCGAGCTGCTCGGCGCGCAGCGCATTCCGCACGGCGGAATCCGCGACGTCGCGCTCACCGCCGACGGGCAGCGCGCGGCGGTCGTGCACGAGAAGGGCTTCCACCTCGTCGCGCTCGCGTGGCTCGCGGCGATCGCGCGCGTCGACGGCGCGTGGACGAAGTGCGCGGTCCTCGACTCGGGCTTCGTGCTCGGCGGCGAGGACGGCACGCTCACCTGGCTCGCGGACGGCGAGCTGAAGCCGCATGCGACACCCGCGCACGCGCAGGCGGTCAGCGCGCTCGCACATTCGGGCCGGCGCGTCGCGAGCGCAGCGCGGGACGGCAGCGTGAGCATCTGGGACGCGAGCACGCGCGCGCTCGAGCGCAAGCTCGTCGCGGGCGACGCCGGTTTCGACTGCCTCGCGTTCGGCCCGCAAGGAAGCTGGCTCGCGGGCGCGGATCGGCAGGGCAAGTTGTGGCGCTGGAACGCGGACACCGGAGCGCTCGAGCATTGCATCGAAGCGGCGGAGAAGCCGTTCGTCGCGCTCGTCGCGGATCCGCAGGGCATGCGGCTCTTCGGTTGCGCGGAGGACGGGCTGCTGCGCGTCTGGGATGCGCGGTCGCTCACGTCGCTGGTGACGTTGGCACAGCCCGGCGGGCACATCGAGCGGCTCGCGCTCTCGAAGGACGGCGATCGCATCGCGTGCGCGCTCGATCGCGGCGTCGTGCGCATCCTCGAGTCGCGCGCGGAGGATCTGCACGATCCGACGCGCGCGGAGCATCTGGCGCTGCAGCGCGAAGCGCGCGGGCGCGTGACACGCCTGGCGTTCGAGGTCGGCGCGGTGAGCGCGATCGAGGAACGCCTGCGCGCGGATGCGCAGTTGCCGCCGTCGTTGCGGGCGGCGACGTTGGCTCCGTTGCGCGCATTGCGCGACGAGGCGAGGAGCGCGGCGAGGCAGAGCTGGCGCGTGGCGCAGAAGACCGACGAGGGTCAGAACGCGTATCGGATCGCGTTGGCGCAGGCGGAACGCGCGTGGAAGCTGGAGCCCGAGAATCGGGCGTACTTGGAAGCGTTCGCGTTGGCGTTGGTGCGGGCGGGAGAGGCGGGGAAGGCGCTGGAGTTGTTGGAGGGGATGGAGAAGGAGTCGGTGGCGGGCTTGACGGCTCCGCCGATGAGACCGGGAACGCTCGCGATTCGCGCGTTGGCGCGGATGAAGGTCGGTGGAGTGGGTGAAGCGCGCGAGGAGGCGCAGCGGGCGCGCGAGGCTTTGCGCGGTTTCAAGTTGGAGGAGCTGGATGTGCGCGCGGTGGTGATCGAGGCGCAGAAGGCGACGGAAGCGGGGGCGAAGGAGAAGTAGCGGCGCGAGGATGAGTGGGAAAGCGCGACTCGCGGGTTGCATGCACCTCCGTTCGGTGGCCGATGCGGATCGGCGTCGGGATCGGCTCCGTCGCATCCAGAATCCAGACCGTGCTCGGCGAGATGCTGAGCATCCACGCAACTCAGTCGACGGGAACGAGCAGAGGCGAGGGGAGCGGGTCAGTCGGCTTGGGTCGGCGGGCGGGTTGGGCATGCGAACGGCTTCCGAACGCGAACCGCCGCGCGCGCGCAGTTCGACCGCGTTCTATGCTGAGCGACCGCCAACCCTCGAAGGAGCACGTCATGCAGAACATCATCCCCTGCCTCGCCTTTGCCAGTCACGCCGAAGAGGCGATGAAGTACTACCTCTCGATTTTCCCCCGCTCGAAGGTCGTGAACGAGCTGCGGTACACCGGCGATGGTCCGATGCCCAAGGGCACGTTCCTCGGTGCGATGTTCGAGATCGACGGCACCCAGTTCATGGTGCTGAACGGTCCGAACGAGAAGCCGTCCTTGGCGACGTCGTTCTTCGTCCAGTGCAAGACGCAGGACGAGATCGATCGCTAC
>JBGATX010000212.1:0-9421 GCA_044228975.1 Planctomycetota bacterium
GTCGCTCGCGCCGGCTTCCGGCGCCGGCCGCGGCGCACCGCCCGCGAGCGCTCGCTCGGGCGGTTCGCGACCCTGAAGCCGGGCTTGCGATTGCGCGCCCGAATTGCTGCCTCGAAGGGAACACGAGGCCGCGCGCGCGCTCCCCGACGCCGCCCTCGAAAACGTTTCCGTCCGCGCTCCTGGTCGGGTCGCCCGCGGCGAGGTTAACTAGGAGGGGTCGCGGCGTCGTCTTGCACGCCCGTTGTTCCCCCCCAGCGCTCTACAAACCACTCCACGTCCATGCGCCAAATCGTCACCGTCGGTTCCGTCGTGGCTCTCGCCGCCTGCTTCGCGGCTCCAGCCCGGGCTCAGTTCGACCCGCAGACGCTCGTCGGCCTCGGCCACGCCGATCCCAGCAGCATTCCCTTCGCGTACTTCGACGTGCGCCTCGACGAACGCGGACTTCCGCGCGACTCCGTCGGTCTCGCGCTGCGTTCCGCGCGCCCCGCGGGTGCGTTGCGCGCGCGCGCGCTGGAGATCGAGCGCTTGAAGCGCGAGATCCCGCTGCTCTCGGTCTACGACCACGAGTACTTCGGGACGCCGCAATGGATCGGCTCGACGCTGCGCTTCTTGACGCCGCCGTCGGAGCTCGCGCCGCGCGACGTGACGCTGGAATTCGTCGCGCAGCACCCGGCGCTGACCGAGATCCGCCCGGCGGAGCTCGTCGACGCTCCGCTCACGCGCAACTTCGTCACGCGCCGCAACGGCGCGACGCACCTGACGTTCCAGCAGCAGATCGACGGCCTCACGCTGGTCGGCTGCGTGCTCAAGTCGAACGTCACGAAGGATGGCGAGCTGATCAATCTGTCGAGCTCCTTCCTGCCCGTGCCCGATCGCGGCTTCGAGGTGCCGCAGGTGCGCATTCCGGCGCTCGAGGGCCTGCGCGCGGCCGCGGCCAGCGTGGGCATGACGCTCGGCGTCGATCCCGAACCGATCAGCATTCCCGCGGGAGCCTCGCAGCTCACGCAGTGGTCCGCCGGTGACGACTTCCGCAACGACATCGCGCTCACGACCGATCTGGTCGTGTTCCCGCTCTCGCGCACCGAACTCGTTCCCGCATGGCACGTGATCGTGCCCAAGCCCGGCAACGACACCTACGAGGTGTTCGTCTCCGCGCTCGACGGCTCGCTGCTCGAGCGTTCGAACCAGACGAAGTACGCGATGGTCCCGCCGACGACGCAGGACGTCACCTACCGCGTGTACACGAGCGACAGCCCGGCGCCGGGCTCGCCGGGCACCGCGACTCCGACGGGAGCGCAGTTCCCGCTCGTCCCGCGCCAGCTCGTCACGGTCAGCGCCGCGTCGATCGCGCCGTTCTCGCCGGATGGTTGGATCCCGGACGGAGCGAACGAGACGCTCGGCAACAACGTCGACGCGCACACCGACACCAACGCGGACAACTCGCCCGACCTGCCGCGTCCGGCGGGCGCGCCGTTCCGGGTCTTCGACTTCGCGCAGGACAACGCGCTCGCGCCGAGCGCGTGGCGCCCGGCCGCGGTGACGCAGCTCTTCTACCTCTCGAATCTCTACCACGACAAGCTGTTCGACATGGGCTTCGACGAGGCCGCGGGCAACTTCCAGACGGTCAATTTCAGCGGTCAGGGCACCGGCGGCGACGCGGTGCAGGCCGACTGCCAGGACGGTTCCGGCACGGACAACGCGAACTTCGGCACGACGGGCACGGACGGGAGCACGGGCCGTTGCCAGATGTACGTCTTCACCGGAACGACGCCCGATCGCGACGGCGACCTCGATGCGGACATCGTCTACCACGAGCTGACGCACGGCGTGTCGATCCGCCTGCACAGCGGCACCGTCAACGGAACCCAGTCCGGCGGCATGGGTGAAGGCTGGGGCGACTTCATGGGCTGCTGCCTCAACTCGGAACCGGCCGACGATCCCAACGCCGTCTACTGCACCGGTGGCTACACGACCAACCTGCTCGTCGCTGGCTACACGACGAACTACTACTTCGGCATCCGCCGTTTCCCGTACTGCACCGACCTCAACAAGAACCCGCAGACGTACGCCGACATCGACACGGCCCAGCAGGCGTATCCGCCCGCCGTCCCTCGCAGCACGGTCATCGGCAACACCGCCAACGAGGTGCACAACGTGGGCGAGGTGTGGTGCATGACGCTCTGGGAAGCGCGCGCCAACCTGATCGCGATCCACGGCTTCCCCGGCAACGACCTGATCATGCGGCTGGTCATCGGCGGCATGACGCTGTCGGTCAACAACCCGAACTTCCTCAACGCTCGCGACGCGATCCTGCAGTCCGATCTCCTCGACAACGGCGGCGCGAACCTCGGTGCGTTGTGGCAGGCGTTCGCCAAGCGCGGCATGGGATTCTCGGCCACGTCCCCGGCGGGTGGCAGCTCGTCATCGGGCGTCGTCGAAGCCTTCGACGTGCCGGCGCAGATCCTCTTCGCGTACCCGCAAGGCAAGCCGGCACTGGCCGTGCCGGGCGCGGGCCCTTCGTTCCTGGTCGACGTCACGGGCTTCGGCGGGCCGATCCCGACACCCGGCACCGGCGTGCTCAACGTCTCGATCAACGGCGGAGCATTCAACCCGTTCCCGATGACCGAGCTCACGCCGAACCACTACGTCGCGACTCTGCCGGCGGGCGTCTGCCTCGATCGCATGCGCTGGTACGTCAGCGTGGGCTCGAGCGTCGGCACGCGCACGGATCCGGCGACGGCTCCCGCGCTGACGCAGGTCACGGACGTCGTCACGACGAGCATCGTCTCGGCGAGCGACACGTTCGAAACGAACCTCGGCTGGACCGGCGGCGTCGCCGGTGACACGGCGACGACGGGTGTGTGGGTGCGCGTCGACCCGGTCGGCACCGGCGGCGGCACGATCCAGCCGGAGGACGATCACACGATCGCGCCCGGCGTCACCTGCTGGGTGACCGGCCAGGGTTCGCCCGGTGGAGCTTCGGGCACGGCCGACGTCGACGGCGGACGCACGACGCTGCTCTCGCCGGTGTTCAATCTCAGCGCGCAACCGGGCGCGCAGGTCTCCTACTGGCGCTGGTTCGCGAACAGCAACGGCGGCGACGTCCTGCGTATCGACGTGTCGAACGACAACGGCACGACCTGGGTCAACGCCGAGACCGTCGGACCCGCGGCGGACAACAACGGCGGCTGGATCTTCCACCAGTTCACGCTCTCGGACTTCGTCCCGCCGACGGCGACCGTGCGCGTGCGCGTCGTGGCCGAGGATGCCGGCACCGGCAACGTGGTCGAGGCAGCGTTCGACGACTTCGCCATCTCCACGCCGGCGTGCGACGTCGGCGGCTCGCCGTTCTGCTTCGGCGACAGCTCGCTCGCGACCGGCTGCCCCTGCGGCAACACCGGCGCGGCCGGACACGGTTGCGCGAACTCGGTCGTCCCGGCGGGAGCCGTGCTCGGCGCGAGCGGCACGCCCAACCCCGACACGATGGTGCTGACCGCCAGCGGCATGCCGTCGGCGGCGACGACCATCTTCCTGCAGGGCGACGTGATGAACTCGGCCGGCATCGTGTTCGGCGACGGAGCGCGCTGCATCGACGGCTCGCTCGTGCGCATCTTCACGAAGACGGCGTCGGGCGGCGCGGCGCAGTTCCCCGAGCCGGGTGACGCGCTGCTCTCCGTGCGTGGCGGTGTCACGCCCGGCAGCGGTGTGGCGCGCGGCTACCAGGCGTACTACCGCAACGCGGCCGCGTTCTGTGCGCCGGCCACGTTCAACGTGAGCAGCGGGTGGGTGCTCGTCTGGTAGGGACGAAGCGAACGCGGAGGCGCCCCATACGCGCGCCTCCGCCGCGATTCAGCGAGCCTGCGGTCCGCCGGGGATTCCGGAGTGGAGCGCAGGCTCGCGGTCGTTCGTCGCGCACGGCGTGCCGACGATTCATTGCGCGCAGCCGATGTCGCACGCCGCGCGCCGCGCTTTACGCGGAACGTTTCAACCTGCCGACGCCCCGGGCCGGCTTGCTGCGCGCGAGATCGTGCTGCGCCTGGAGGTTGGTCCAGAATTCCGGCGTCGTGCCCAGCGCCTGCGCCAGGAGCCACGCCGTCTCCGGGGTCACACCTCGCTTGCCGCGCACGATCTCGTTCACGCGCTGCAAGGAAACTCCGATATGCGCGGCGAAGTCCACTTGCGTGACCCCCAGAGGCGCGAGGAAGTCCTGGAGCAGGATGCTGCCAGGGTGGGTCGGGATGCGGTGTTTGGGCTGCATGTCTCGGGCTCAGGAGTGATAGTCGACGATGCGAACCTCAGCCGGGCCCGAATCGATCCAACGGAAGACGATGCGCCACTGATCGTTGACGCGGATCGAGTGAAGGCCGGCGAGCTCGCCGCGGAGGGCTTCCAGCCGGTTCCCCGGCGGGGCGCGCAGATCCAGGAGCACGTGTGCGGCGTTGAGCATGTCGAGTTTGCGAAGCGCGGAGGCTCGAACGTCGGCGGGAATGCGTTTGACGGGCCCTTTGGTGTCCCCGTGGTAGAGAGCCTCGGTGGCGCGGTCCCCGAACGAGCGGATCACCCTCGAAGGATAGGCGTTGCATGGATGCCGTGCAACGGTGGACGGAGTCGTCTCGCGCTTCGCAGCCGGCGTGCACATGCGGTGGCGCGGGGAGCTGACCGCGGGTCGAGCGCAGGCGTGCTCGACCCGCGGGGCATGACGAAGCCGCGGAGCGGGTGGATCAAGTCGCTGCCGTCGATCGACGAGCCGATCGCGTGTCGACTCCGGCGCTTTCGCTCTCGATCGGCCGGACGCCCAGAACGGGCACGCTCGAGATCACCGTTTCGTGGCGGGCTCGAAACGCGCGGCGATGACCGTCGGCCAGCCGAGTGCCTCCTCGATCGGGCCGAACTCGAGGCGCTGCTGACCGTCGGCAGTCGTCGCCAGCCCAGCCGGTTGCGAGCAGCCGATGACGCGCCAGCCGCGCGGCAGGAACGCGGTCGATCGCGCGTAGGCGGCGACGCACCACGTCACGCGGTTCTCGCTCGTACGCCAGACCAGCGACGAGCGCTTGCGCGCGCGCACGCACAGCTCGCTCGTGCGCTCCGGCAGTCCTTCGAGCACGACCGTCGCGCGCGCGTCCTCGCCTAGCACGTGCTTCACGATCGAGCCGGTGTCGCTCGCGCGCACCTCGAGCTCGTCGGGCGTATCGCGGAAGCGCGCGACGAGCTCGCGCATGTTCTGGCGGTCGAAGGCGACCTGCCGGACGAGCTCGATCGTCGGCGGCTCGACCTCGAGCAGCTCGGTGCGCAACGCGCCGCAATCGACCGCGTACGGAGTCGGGGCCACGCTCGCGTCGTTCGGGCGCGCCGTGGCGAAGCACACGAGCTCCGCGATCGGTGCCGCCTGGTCGCGCGGATCGCGATGGACCTCGAGCGTTCCCCCGGGCTGGCTCCAGGCGACCTTTGTCGCGCGGATGCGCAGCGGCACCGGCGCGTGGCCGAACTTCGCGTACGTGAGCGAGAGCCGCTCGTCCGCGAGCTGCTCGATCCGCGCTGGCTGGTTGCAGTCGACGAGCGCGTACCCCGCCGGCAGCGTCACGCCGACATCGTTCACCGCGAGCAGGCGCTGGAACGAGATTTCACTGCCGAGGAACTCGTAGCTCGTCCGGTCCTCGTACTTGACCTCGAGGCGCAAGCGCACCTCGCCGTGCTCGGGCACGGGACGATCGAGGCGCACGGCGAAATACGAGCCCTGCGGATCGGCGCCCGGATGACCGTTCCTGCGCGCGTCCGCGCCGCTCACGAGACCGACATCGAGCTTCGCACCCGTGAAGAGGTCGAGCGCCTTGACCTCGCTCACGAACGTGTCGCCGCGCACCGGCGTGAAGTAGGTCCGCGCTCCCGCCGTCGTCGCCGCGAGCTCGTAGGTGACGCGAAATTCGTGACTGGCGGGCTCGAGCAGCTCGTAACGCAGCCGCTCGTCGGCCTCGGTCTGGAACGGGCCGCTCGGCGCCTTCTCCGGGGCGGAGCGGCAGGCCGCGACGAGGATCGCCAGGCCAGCGAGCGGACGCAGTTGAGCGCGCATCCGGGCCGTTGTATCGCTGCGCACGCGCACGCTCCATTCCTTTACCCATCCTCGGCGAGCTCCCGGCGGACCGCGCGCGCGCCGGACGTGCCCAGCGCGCTACGATGCGCGTTCGTGCGCAGCGCCGGGCCAACACCACGCGGCGCACGGGCGTAAGCGCACCCAACTCCGTCCCGAGAACCGCATGAGCACGTCTCCCGCCACCCTTCCGGCCACCGAAGACCTCGCAGGCGCCTCCGCCTGGGTGCGCGAGCTGCGCGCATCCATGTCGGAGGTCATCGTCGGCCAGGAAGGGCTGATCCAGAGCCTCCTGATCGGCCTCCTGACCGGCGGCCACGTGCTGCTCGAAGGTGTCCCGGGGCTGGCGAAGACTCTCGCCGTCTCGAGCCTCGCCAGGCGTCGCGAGCAGCGCACGCGAGCTTCGCGCGCATCCAGTTCACGCCCGACCTGCTGCCGAGCGACCTCGTCGGCACGGAGATCTACAACGCGAAGGAATCGAGCTTCACCGTGCGCAAGGGCCCGGTGTTCGCGAACTTCATCCTCGCCGACGAAGTGAACCGCGCGCCGTCGAAGGTGCAGTCGGCGCTGCTGGAGGCGATGCAGGAGCGACAGGTCTCGATCGGCGGGCAGACCTATCCGCTGCCCAAGCCCTTCCTCGTGCTCGCGACGCAGAATCCGCTCGAGCAGGAGGGCACGTACCCGCTGCCCGAAGCGCAGCTCGACCGCTTCGCGCTCAAGGTCGTCGTGCGCTATCCCAAGCGCGCGGAGGAGCTCGAGATCCTCGGCCGCATGGCGAGCACGCATCCGAAGACGGAGGTGCGCACGGTCGTCAACCTGGATCACGTGCTCGCGACGCGCGAGGTCGTCGACCGCGTCGTGCTCGACAAGCGCTTGTCGGAGTACATCGTGGATCTCGTGCTCGCCACGCGCGAGCCGAAGAACCACAAGCTCGCGGAGCTCGCTGCGCGCATCCAGTACGGCGCGTCGCCGCGCGCGACGATCTGGCTGGCGTTGTGCTCGCGCGCGCACGCGTTCCTCGCCGGGCGCGGGTACGTGACCCCGGCCGACATCAAGGCCGTCGCGCCGGAAGTGCTGCGCCACCGCGTCATGCCGACCTACGAGGCGGAAGCCGAGGGCTTGAGCTCCGACGCGCTCGTGGCGCGCGTGCTGGAGACGATCCCCGTTCCTTGAGGCCCGTTCCTCGAGCATCGATCGCGTGAACCGGCTCTCGAAACTGCTGCGCGGCTCGGCGGGGCGACGCGCGCGCGCGTCGGCGGCGGCGAGCACGCTCGCTCCGGCGGAGATTCCCGGCGGACATCCGGCGCTGCTCGTGCCCGAGCTCATGGCGCGCGTGCGCCAGATCCAGATCCGCACGCACCGCCTGGTGAACACGGCGCTGTCGGGCGGCTACCGCAGCACGTTTCGCGGCTCGGGACTCGAGTTCAGCGAAGTGCGCGCCTACCAGCCCGGCGACGAGGTGCGGCGCATCGACTGGAACGTCACCGCACGCACCGGCGACGCGTACATCAAGACGTACGCGGAGGAGCGCGAGCTCACGCTCCAGCTCGTGATCGACACGAGCCGCTCGATGGACTTCGGCAGCCAGGGCTGGACGAAGCGCGAGACGGCGGCGCAGTTCGCGGCACTGATCTCCTTCGTCGCGATCCGCCATCAGGATCGCGTCGGCCTCTTGCTGTACGGCGCGACGCCCGGCATGCACCTCTCGGCGCGCAAGGGCGGCCAGCACACGCTGCGCTGCGTGCGCGAGGTCATCGCCGCGCCGGTCAGCGACGGCGGCAGCGATCTCGCCGCGGCACTCGAGCAGACGCGGCGCGTGCTGCGCCGGCGCTCGATCGTGTTCGTGGTGAGCGATTTCCTCGGCGCGCCGCCCGCTCCGAACGGCGCGAGCTCGCGCACGACGTCGACCGCGGCCTGGATCGATCGCTGCGCCGAGCTCTCGACGCGCCACGACGTGATCGCCGTGCGCGTCGTCGATCCGCTCGAAGAGAAACTGCCCTCGGCCGGCATCCTGCCCGTCGTCGAGGTCGAGAGCGGCGCGCGCGTCGAGCTCGACACGCGCTCGAAGGCGCTGCGCGAACGCTGGCAAGCCGCGGCGCGCGCTCGGCGCGAGGAGCTCCTGGCCGGCCTGTCGCGCGCGCGCGCCGACCTGATCGAGCTCGACACCACGCGCGATCTCGGCGAGCCGCTGCACGCGTTCTTCCGCCGGCGCCTCCTGCGCCAGAAGGGTGCGCGATGAGCGCGTTCGCGTGCCTCGTCCTCGCGGCGCTGCTCCAGGCGCCGCAGGCTCCCGAGCGCGATCCGCACGCCGGCGGGGGCACGCGGCGCGCGCTCGAGTCCGGCGGCCCTGTCGGAACTTCCGGTGTTCCACCCAAGCACAACCCGCTCGACGACACCGCCGCCGTGCAACCGCGTCCGACACCTGGCGTGCGCCTGATCGCCGACGCCGCGGAGATCGAGATCGGCGAGCCCGTGACGTGGACGCTCGACGTCGAGCACGATGCGGCCGCGTCGGTGAACGTGCTCGATTCCTTCGCGCTCGACCGCGCGTGGGTCCTGATCGATCCGCCCACGCGCTTGCGCGGCGCCGATCCCGCGCGTCCGGGTCGCGTGCACACGCTCGTGAGCTTCCGCGCGCTCGCGCTCGAGCCCGGCGAGCTCGCGCCCGTGATCTCGGGCATCGATCTCGCGACCGGCGGCGAGCGCGCGCCGATCGTGCCCGCGGCGACGCCGACGCGCGTGCGCGCCGCGCTCGGCGAAGGCGAGGACGCGCCGCGCGCGCTGCACGGCCTGCGGCCGATCCCGACGATCGCCGAGCCGAGCTTGCGCTGGCGCCAGCTCGCGGTGCTCGCGGGCGTGGTCGTGCTGGCGCTGATCGTCTGGCGCCTCGCGCGCCGCCGTCGCAAGCCGCTCGTCGTCGCGCCGCCGACGCCGCTCGCACAGCTCGACGCGCTGGCGAGGTCGCTCGCGAATCCCGACGGCGTCGACGGACGCGAGCGCGTCGCCGTCTACGAGCTCTCGCGTCTCTTGCGCGGCTCCGTCGACGCCTTCCTGAGCGTCGATCGCGCGGCGCTCACCGATGCGGAGTGGAGCGAGAGCATCCAGAACGACGAGCGCGTGCCGCTGGGCGTGCGCAACACCTGCGTGCGGCTGCTCGCGCGCGCCGAGACGATCAAGTACGCGCTCGCCGCGCCGACGCGTTTCGCGCTCGACGAGCTCTTCGCGGATGCGCGCAGCGCGCTCGAGGCGCTGGCGACGACGCCGAAGCCGGCGGTCGCGCCGCCGAGTGCCGGCGAGCGTCGGGAGGTGGCGGCGTGAGCGCGCTCCCGTTCCTCG
>JBGATX010000213.1:0-9637 GCA_044228975.1 Planctomycetota bacterium
CTCACGCCCGAGTTCGTGCGCTTCGACGGCGCCGCGTTCCGCGTCGCGCCGAGCGGCGAGAGCTCGACCGGCGGCGGCGCGTACGGCGGCAAGCCCGTGCACCTCGACGATCCCTCGCGCGAAGGCGACAGCGTCTTCGGCATCTATGCCGAATCACGTCCGTGGAAGAATGGGCGCGTGCGCGCCGACTGGATGCACCTCGACGACGAGCAGCTGCTCGGCCCGCGGCGCGACGACCTCGTCGCGTTGAGCGCCTGGCAGACCTGGTCGGAGCGCTGGAGCACCGACGCGTCGTACTCGCGCCTCGAAGGCCGCGACCGCGACGTGCGCCTGCACGCGAATTACGCCGACGCCGATGGTCACACGGGCCTGCGGCTCTCGTACTACGAGCTCTTCCACGGCCAGAACGAGCAGGTGCTCGAGCTCGATCCGTTCACGAGCGTGCTGCAGGAGCTCTTTCCCTACCGCCAGGCGGCCGCGAGCCTGACCCGGCGCCTCTCGGACCACTGGGACTACGAACTGGGCGTCGAAGCGCGCCGCGTGCGCGACAGCGGCGACGTGAGCGAGTTCAACCGCGACTGGGAACGCGGCTACGCGACGATCGTCTGGCGCGACGCGCTCGCGCCGGGGCTCGCGCTCTCGCTCACGGGCGACCAATGGGACGGCGATCAGCGCGACGTCGGCAGCGTCGGCGCGGACGCGACCTACGAGCGCACGCGCGACTGGCGCGCGTCGATCGGCACGAGCTACGCGCTCTACAAGTACGACCTCTTCTCGCAGAGCGAGCGCGACGACGTGCGCACGTGGTATGCGCGCATGCGCTGGAAGAGCTCCGACGCGCTGTCCTTCGATTTCGTCTACGACTACGAGGACGACGACAGCGACGAATTCCACACGGTGCGCGTGGGGGCTCTATGGCGCTTCTGAGTGCAGGCATCCGACGTCCGTCGCGCGCCGCGGCGTTCCTGTTCGCCTCCGGCCTGTGCTTGACGGGCTGCATGATCGCGGGCGTGCTCGAAGGAGCGAAGAAGCCCTTCGCCTTCAGCCACCGCGTGCACATCGCGGAGACGGGCCTCGGCTGCACGGACTGCCACCGCGTCTCCGAGAAGGGCGAGAAGCCGGGGATGCCGATCGCGCAGCAGTGCGCGCTCTGCCACGACGACCAGGACAAGGACAAGCCCGAGGACCACAAGGTCGCGAACCTCTTCGAGAACAAGCAGTACAAGGCCGCGCACGCCGGCGCGCTCGACGCGGAAGTGCGCTTCACGCACAAGGCGCACGTTGCCCGGGAAGGGGAGGAGTGCACGAGCTGCCATGCCGCGCTCGCCGAGAGCGACGTGATCGCGAGCTCGATGCGCCTGGACATGGACGCGTGCAGCGCGTGTCACACGAAGAAGGGCGCGTCGAACGATTGCGCCGTGTGCCACACGCGGATCCGCGCCGACACGCCGCCCGCCAACCACGGTCTCGGCTGGAAGGCCGATCACGGCCGCGTGTTCCGCTCCTGCGGCGCGAAGGAGGAGCAGCGCTGCTCCTTGTGCCACGAGGAAGCGAGCTGCGAGCGCTGCCACCGCGCCGAGGAGCCCGCGAACCACACGAACTACTTCCGCCTGCGCTCGCACGGCCTGTTCGCTTCGATGGACCGGCAGAAGTGCGCCACGTGCCACGAGCCCGACTCGTGCGAGCGCTGCCATTCCGAGACGCGCCCGCGGAACCACGTCGGCAGCTTCGGCGCGCCGCGCGACGGCCACTGCCTGACGTGTCACGAGCCGCTGGCGAACGAAACCTGCTCCGCGTGCCACCACCACACGCCGAGCCACGCGCTCGGCACGCCGAAACCCGCCGATCACCTGCCGAGCATGAACTGCCGCCAATGCCACGGGAACGGCCAGCCGTTGCCGCACGCCGACAACGGCATGAACTGCAACGCTTGCCATCCGTGAAGCGGCGATCGATTCGGCGCAGATCCGACGTTCGCGCGTGACGGACGTGCCGCGCAGCGCGCTCGGGCGTTAGGCTGCGCGTGCATGCTCGACCTTGCGTTCCTGCTGCTCTCCGCCAGTGACGTGCGCGTCGCGACGACCGCGGAGCTCGTCACGGCGCTGAAGGCGGCCCGCGATGGAGCGCAGATCCTCGTCGCGCCGGGGGATTACGAGGGCTTCCACGTCGCGGACGTCGGCGGACGCGAATCGTGGGTGACCTTGCTGGCCGCCGACCCCTCTCGCCCGCCCGTGTTCCGGGGCCAGGTGCAGCTCTCCGACGTGCACTGGCTCGCGCTGCGCGACCTCGAGATCACGGGCTCGCGCACGAACGGGCTGAACATCGACGACGGCGGCACGTTCGACACGCCGGCGCACCACGTGACGTTGACGCGCGTGCGCGTCCACGACATCGGCGCCGGCGGGAACGAGGACGGGATCAAGCTCTCGGGCATCGACGGATTCCGTCTGATCGAGTGCACCGTCGAACGCTGGGGCCGCGGCGGCTCGGCGGTCGACATGGTCGGCTGCCGCGACGGGCGCATCGAGCGCTGCACGATCCGTGGCGACGGGCGCGAGCCCGGGTCGACGGGTGTGCAGGCGAAGGGCGGCACGCGAGACGTCGAGATCGTCGACTCGCGTTTCGAGCACGCCGGCGATCGCGCGGTGAACGTCGGCGGCTCGACGGCCCTGGCGTACTTCCGTCCGCGGCCGGAGGGCTTCGAGGCGCGCGACATCCGCGTCGTCGACTGCACGTTCGTCGGCTCGGAGGCTCCGATCGCGTTCGTCGGCGTCGACGGGGCGACCGTCGAGCGCTGCACGTTCTACCGGCCGAGGAAGTGGTTCTTCCGCGTGCTCCAGGAGACGCGCGACGAGGGCTTCGTGCCGTGCCGCAAGGGCGTGTTCCGGCGCAACCTCGTCGTGTACCGCCGCGACGAGATCTCGACGCCGATCAACGTCGGCCCGCACACGGCGCCGGAGACGTTCGAAATCGCGGAGAACTACTGGTGGAGCCTCGACGATTCCGCGCGCAGCGTGCCCGAGCTCCCGCTCCCTCAACGCGACGCGCAGGGCGGGCGCGATCCGATGCTGCGGGATCCTGAGCGCGGCGACTTCACGCGCTCGAACGACAGCCCGGCGCGCGGCTACGGAAACGAGGCGGCGAGCGGATCGACGACGATCCGCTGACGCGCAGCGTGGCGGCCGCTGCTCGCTCCCGACAACCCGGCGCCGACGGCGATCCGCCTCAGGTGACCCCGCGCTGGCGGGCAGGCTGCCGCGGACTTCCGACGCGCTCCGCGCTGCGCCTCGCGCCTGCGGACTGGAAGGGCGACGACTACGCCGAACGTCTCGCGCTGGGCCGCGCTCGCCGCGCTACAAGGACTTCAGCGGACGCGCTGGCGCTTCCGCGCCGGACGCACGACTTCGGTACGCGGACGGCGGATGGCGATACGCGCCGCGGCTGGAGGTCGATCATGCGCGTTCTCGCTTGCTTCGTGTTCGCCGGATTGGGCGTGTGCAACGTCGCGGCGCAGGAGCCGCTCCTGGAAGGACACACGCTGCTGGTTGCCAACCAGATCCAGCTCGCGCCGGACTACTACCGGTCGTTCAGCACGAGCGTCGTCGTCGGTCCCGGCGTCGAGATCACGGCCTTCGGACTGAACGACTACCTGCAGATCGACTTCAGCGACCGGCAGGTCGTGATCACCGCACTGGCGCCGCACCTCACGGGATATGGCGAGCACATCGGGTTCCTGGACATCGAGCACTCCGTCCATGAGTTCGTCGTCGTGACCGGCAGCGGGAGCTGGGCGGGATTCAACGCTGCGAACATGTGGATCAACGCGGATGATGTCACGGTGAACATCAGCGGCTTCAGCTCGGTCGCGGCCGGCAGCTCGATCACGCTGACACTGAATTCGATCCCCGCCTCGAGCGCGGTCTTCTGCGTTCCGGGCGAGGCCGGCGTCGTCGATTGTCCGTGCCTGCCGCCGTTCACGATCCCGCGGCGCCCGCACGCGCCCGCGAGCGGTTGCCCGAACTCGATCCAACGCGGCGGAGCGCGGCTCGAGGCCTTCGGTCGCTCGCTCCACGTTCCGATGTCCGACACGGTGGTGCTCTTCGCGACGGGTCTGCCCAACGGCCTGGCGCTCTTTGTCGAGGGCGACGCTGCGCTGCCGGCGGGACAGCCCTTCGGCGACGGAGTCTCGTGTTTCGGCGGCACCGAGTTGCGGTTCGGCGTGCAGCTCGCCATCAACGGCAGCGCGCGTTATCCGCCGCAGAGCGGCGGGCAGCCCATCTCGTACCCGACGCAGCCGCCCGCAGGTTCCACGCGCTACTACCAGGCGCTCTATCGCAACGCGCGCGCGGACTGGTGCAGCCCGCCGACCTTCAACGTCTCCAACGGAGTCAGCATCGTCTGGCAGTGACGCACGAGGCGACGGCGCGCGCCGCGGCTCGCTCCACCCTCGGTTGCGTCCCCGCTCCGCGTTTCAGCGCGGAGGCGGGCGCTCGCGCTGGCGACCTTCGCGCGGCGGCGGAGTGCCTTGCACGTTGCGCTCGTACGCCGGGAGCTCGAGCAGGCTGGGGTCGAGCGCGTCGAGGCCCGCCTGCAGCTTCGCGAGCAGCTCCGCCTTCGCCTCCGCCTCGAGCCTCGCGCGCAACATCTTCGCCGTATCGACGGCCGAGATGTTGAGCCCGTCGAGCGCCGCCGCCGACGCCGGCCGCGCGTGGAACGCCGCCAGCGTCTCGCTCGTCGCGCGCTCGAGCTCGCCCGCCTCGAACGCGAGGCGCGCGCGCCCGGCGTGCGTGAACGCGACGTAGTGGCTCGCGTCGTCGCGATCGAGCGGGAAGCGCTCCATGTACTTCGCGAAGTGCGCCTCGGAGCGCTCGTACGCGCCGCTCGCCTTGTCCGCCTGGCCCGAACGCCGCTGGTGCTCCGCCGCGATCAACGACGCGTAGCCGGCGAACCACTCGAGCGTCGGCGCGGCGTCCTCCTTCGCGAGCAGCGTCGCGTAGGTCTGCTCGAGCGCGTCGGGCCCGCGCTCCCACAGGAGCTTGTTGCGCAGCCGCTCGTGCAGGACCCGCGACTCGGGGAAACGCGCGAGCCCCTGCGTCAGCACCTCGCTCGCGCGCGGCGTCGCGCCGAGCCAGCGCAGGAAGTCGAAGTGATCGGCGACGTTGACGTCCGTGCCGAACGGATGGCGTGCGAGCACCGCGTACGCGGCGTGCACGTCCGAGAGCCACTCCGGCGGCCACGGCTTGCGCTCCTTGTACGCCTTGCCGATCGCCGTCTGGCGCGCCGAGGCGAAGAGCGCGAAGACGCGCACGCTCGCGCGATCGAGCGAGCCGTCGTCGACGGAGCTCGGCGTCAGTCCGCCCTCGACGGCGAGCACGGCCTCGCGCAGCGCTTCCTCGCGCGTGCCGACCTCCGCCGCGGTGACGGCGAGCACGGCGTGCAGCTTCCAGCCGCTCGCGCCGAGCTTCTGCGCGTCGAGCGCGTTGCGCCGCGCGTCCTCGAGCAGCACGCGCGCGAACGGCTTCTGCATCCCGAGCTCGCCGGCGCGCTCGAGGAACGACGCCGCGAGCTCGAGACGCGCATTCGCGTCGTCGGGGCGCGTCTCCGAGGCGCTCGCGCGGGTCTCGAGGCGCGAGCCGGATTCATACGTCCCGCGCGCGCTCGCGGCTCGCTCGTCGGCGGCCTTCGACCACGCCGTCGCGTCGATGAGCTTCGAAGCGCCCGCGAGCCCTTGGTGCAGCGCGAGCAGCGTCTGCGCGCGCGGGAACTTCTCCGCCAGGCGCGCGGCCGCGGCGAGCAGCAGGTCGCGCTCGCTCTTGTCCATCGGCAGCTTCAAGGCCTCGGCGATCAAGTCGACCGCTCCTTCGGATTCACATTGCGCGAGGGCGCGCCGCGCGAGCTTCGCGAGCTCGACGTCGAAGCCGAGGATCGCCTGGCGCAGCATGTCGATCTGGTCGACATCGCGATGCGCCGCGGCCGATTCGAGCAGCGCGCGCCGCGCTTCGCGCGTGCCTTGTCGGTACGCGACCTCGAGCGCTTCGCGATCCATGACGTCGGCGCCCGCGACGCGCTCGATCAACGGCCGATCGTTCGGCACGTACAGCGGCGGCGGCGGCGGCCTTCGATGCCCTTGACAAGCGCGGTGAAGATCGTCTGCGTGTCCCACGCGAAGTAGACGTCGTACGTCTCCTTCTGGTCGAGCTCGACCATGATGTGGCGCGGCGCGACGCGCTGGCCGTCGAAGTACTTGTCGAAGAGCAACGGCTCGATCGCGATGTGCTCGCCGCACGTGACGCCGCCGAAGCGCGGGCAGGGGATGCGCTGGCCTTCCTCGTCGTAGTCGCGCGGCGTGTGGCGATAGACCGACGCGCACACGCAGACGTAGGGCTCGTAGAGCTTCGCCGTCTCCGGCCGGCGGTAGCGGATGCCGGCGTAGTGCTCGCTCGCGATCTCGCCGTCCATGTTGACGCAGATCAGGATCGGCTTGCCGGTCGCCTTCGAGACGCGCAGTGCGTCGTCCCACGTGCGCTGCCAGGTGATCAGGTAGGGTTGCTTCCAATCCTCCGCGCTCGGCGCGGGCCACATCGATTCGCGCGAGGAGTCTTGCGGCATCGAGGGCGGCGAGCCCATGCGCATCGCGTCCTTCGACGGCGCGCCGGGAGCGTTGGGAGCGTCGCGTTCCTGCGGCGGCGCAGCGGGCGGCGCGTCCTGCGCCTTCTCCTGCGTCGCGGCCTTCGAGTCGATCGAGCTCACGAGGAGCACGAGGAGCAGCGCGCAGCGGTGGAGGAGGAGCTTGGTCATCGCGTGGTCAGGCGTGGAAGGGGATCGGAGCGCTCGGTGCTTCCCGCGCGCGCGGGACGTCGAGGCACAGTAATCCAGCTCACGCGCGAGTCTACAGCGATTGGAGCTCGTTTGACCGCTCCCTTGCGCCGGTCTTCGGGTTTCAACGGCGCGCATGGAGTTCTCGCGTTGAACCCGAACGGATCGAACGCTGCCAGCGGCGTCGGGGCGGCTGCGCGATCGGCGCGGGAGAGCGCGCAATTCGGGCTCGGCTGGAGCGCGGCCCTTCTTCTGGCCTTGACGGCCAGCGGCTGCAATGCAGCGTCGCTGCAGAAGCTTCTCCAGCGCCCTCGGGTCGTGCACGACTACGGCTTCGGAGCCTCGATCGTCGTGCTGCGCGATCGCGATGGCGACGGGGTGTCCGAGTTCGTTGTCAGCGATCCGTCGGCCGGCGGCGAGCATTCGGCGTTCGGCTCGGTGGAGCTCTTCGACGGCAAGTCGCTCGAGAGCGTGTGGTGCGTGCGAGGCGAAGACTGGAGCTCGCGTGCGAGCGTGCTCGACGTCGCGGGGGACATCGACGCACTCGGCGCGGCGGACTTCATCGTGGTCTCGCACAGGCACGACGCAGGTGCCACATCCGGAGAGCGCGCCGGCCTGAAGGCGTGTGAACTGGCGTGCTACGAGTCGATCTCGCTTCGCCCTCGATTTCGGATCGTCACCGAGCGACCGGAGTGCGCGCTCTGGCACGACATCGATGCCGACGGCACGTTGGATCTGCTTCTCGGCGTCCCCGCGAGCACGGATCCCGACTTCAGCTTCGGCTGCGTGCGCGTCTTCAGCGGCCGCGACGGGGCACTCCTGCGTGAGGTCGGCGCTCCGAAGACGATCTTCGGATTCGGCGCGGCTGTGGCGGAACTCGACGACGTCGACGCGGATGGCGTGCGAGACCTCGGCATCGCTGGCCGCGACGGGCTGCGTCGTTGCAGCGGCTCGACCTTGCTGCCGATCTCTGGGGACGCCGTGCTGCGGACGCAGACGACCGCGCAACTCTGGCGCACGGTGCCGGACATCGACGGCGATGGCCGGCGCGACGTGCTCAGCGGCGAGCCGGACGAACCACGCGCCGCTCGCTTCCGACTGCACTCGACACGCGACGCGCAGCCGAAGCGGGGAGTCGTCCTGCCCGGGCTCGAGGAGACCGGGAGGGGCGACCTCTACCTCGATTCGGCAGTGATCGGCGACGTGGACCACGACGGACACGGCGACATCGTCCTCGGCGCCGCCGACGACACCATTCCCGGACAGCCGTCGACGCTCGCCTGCGTGTCCGGCGCAACAGGCTCGCTGCTCTGGACACGCAGACCCTGTGATCCCAGTCGTTCGGGTGCGCGCGGCTTCCTGTGCATACGCGCGTGGGACGATCTCAATCACGACGGCGTGCGCGAGTGCCTCGTGGGCATCAGCGACTACCTGCAGTTCGCGAGCAGCTTCCGGGGTCACGTCCTGGTCGTCGACGGCGCAACCGGCGCGACGCTGCGCGAGATCGATTGATGCGCGGCGACACTCTTCGAAACGACCCATCTCCGCGCGTCGTCGATGATTGCCCTGCCCCAGGCCCGGGCATCGGGACGGGAGCGATCGAGTTCCACGACGGCTCGACCTTGCAGGAGATCGAGTGAGCGCGAGCGGACGCGCGCGCTGGACTCGGTGTCGCGCGGAACGTCGACGCGCACGGGCGCGCCCTTCGGCCGAGCTCACCCGGCCGTGGGCAACGTGAGCTCGTCCTCCATTGCGCGCGCGTGCCGCGCGCAGGATCATCCGCGCGTGAACCTCGACGCCGAGTACGCGCGGCAGGCGACGTGGCGCGATTGGACGCCGGTGTACGAGTCGTTGCCGTCGCTCGCGGGCGCCCGCGTGCTCGACCTGGGCTGCGGAATCGGTGCGCAGGCGCGCGATCTCGCGCGGCGCGGAGCACGCGTGGTCGGCATCGACGGGAATGAAAGCCTGCTCGCAGCGGCGCGCGCGCGGTCAGGCCACGAGACGGTCGAGTTCCGCCACGGCGACCTGCGTGTGTTGCCTCAGATCGACGCGCCGGTCGACGGGTTGTGGTCGAGCTTCGCGGCCGCGTACTTCGTCGACTTCGCTCCCGTGCTGCGCGCGTGGCTCGAACTCCTGCGTCCGGGCGGCTGGATCGCGCTGGCGGAGGTCGATGACCTGTTCGCGCACGAGCCGATGGCCGCGAGCGCGCGCGAGCTCCTCGACGCCTACGCCGACGAGTCGCGCGCGGCCGGGCGCTACGACTTCCGCATGGGCCGCAGGCTCCGCGAGGAGCTCGAAGCGGCCGGTTGCGAGATCGCGAGCGAGCGCAATCTCGGCGACCGCGAGCTCGCCTTCGACGGGCCGGCGTCGAGCGAGGTCGTCGAGTCGTGGCGAGCGCGTTTCGAGCGCATGCAGCTGCTGCGCGCGCGCTGCGGCGCGAGCTACGCGAGCGTGCGCGACGAGTTCCTGGCGTGCCTGACGCGCGCGGAGCACCGCTCGAGGGCTCGCGTCGTGGTGTGCCTCGCGCGCCGCGCGCGCATGATCGAGTGATGCAGGTCCATGGCATGCGCTCCAGCGAGCGTTGGACCGCTGCGGCGGGCGGATGGCATGCTGCGGCGATGAGAGTTCATGTCCACGCCTCGGGCTGCGTCCTTCTCGCGATCGTCGCCGCGGCGGGATGGAGCGCGTGTCGCGGCGAACCCGAGGCCACGCCCTCGGGATCCACGGCGTCGCGCGCGCCGTCGAGCACCGAACCGCACGCTCCTGCGGCGCAGGCCGCGAATGCGAGCGCGGCGGTGCCACCGGTGGCGATCGTGCAGGC
>JBGATX010000214.1:0-9256 GCA_044228975.1 Planctomycetota bacterium
AGAGGGCTCCTTGATCGTCGCGTTCTCGCGCAGGAAGCGGCGCACCTTGCGCTCGAGGATCTCGATCGCGACCTGATCGAGCAGGTTGTTGTCCTGGTAGTACTTGACCACGTCCTCGACCTTGGCCTGGTTGCGCTGTGCGATCGACTGCACTTCGGCCTGCATGTCCTCGCGCGTCACGAGCAGGCTCTCCTTCTCGGCGATCGCCTGCATCAGGAAGAGCGTGCGCACGCCGCGCGCGGCCGCGTTGCGCGCGTTCTCGGTCTGCGACGCGGCCTGCGCGTCGATCTCGGCCTGCGGCACGCCCTGCTGCGTCATCTGCTGCTTCAGCTGGCTGACGCGCGCCTTGGTCTGCTCCTCGACGAGCATGGCCGGGATCTCGTAGTCGTGGCGCTTGACGAGCTCCTCGAGGATCAGGTTCTCGATGCGGCCGTGCTCCTGCGTCGTCTTGGCTTCGCCGAGCTTCTCGTTCACGAGCTTGCGCAGCGCCGCGTCGTCCGGGACGTTGACGAGCTTGCGCAGCTCGTCGTCGCTCGGCGGCACCAATCGATACGCCTGGCTGACGTGGATGCGCGTCGTGCCGGTCTTGCCGCGCAGCTCGGCCTTGTCGAAGTCCTGCGGGACGGTCATCGCGACCTCGCGCGTCTCGCCGTCCTTCGCGCCCGTGAGCGCCTGCTTGAACGCTTCGGGATCGGTGCCGGGCGTCGGCGCCTGCGGCGACACGCGCAAGCCGTCGCGCGTGAGCAGCACGTTGCCGTCGACGACCCATTCGACCTTCGCCAGCGCCATGCCCGTCTCGGGCAGGCCTTCGTCGCCCGCGGGCTCGGGGTGCGACTGCTGCAGCTTCAAGTTCTCGATCGCCGCGTCGACCTCCTGGTCCATGACGGGCTCGAGCTGGCTCTCGACGGACACGCCCTTGTACTCCTTGAGCGTGAACTCGGGGCGCAGCGAGACCTCGAAGGCGTGGCTGAAGTCGGTCCCTTCCAGGATCTTCACCTCGTCGAGGTTGACGCGCTGGAAGCCGACGACGCGCAGCGCGTTCTCCTTGACCGCCTGGTCGAAGGCCTGCTTGACGAAGTACTCGATCGTCTCGTTCTTGATCTGGACGCCGTAGTGCTTCTCGATGATCTGCACCGGCACGTGGCCGGGGCGGAAGCCCTTCATCTTGGCGTTCTTGCCGGCGTTCTGGAGCGCGCGTCGCAAGGTGCCCTGGAACTCGTCGCCGGGGACGGTGAACTTGACCTTGGCCTGGCACGGCCCGACCTTTTCGACGCTGACTTGCACGGTGGCTTCTCGGGTTCGCGTCGGCCGCGCGGGCCGCGACGAACGGCAGGGAGATGGTGTGGGTGTGGGCCGGTCGCGCGCGGCGGAGTCGGCCCCCTTGAGGTGCCCGGAGCGCGCGTCGGCCAGCGAGGCCTGCGGACGTTGTCCGGGACGGATGAAGGGGGAGGAATCTACCGGCGGGACGACCCGGTCGTCCACCGCCCGTACGTCGGCACGCGCCGCGCGGGAGCTTGACGGGCGCGCGCACTTGCAAGCGCGGAGCTCGGAAAGAGGAAATCGCTTCCGCGCTCGCGTCTCAACGCGGATCGGAACCGACGCCGGACGGCGCCGGCGGGGTCGCACGGGGCGGCGGCTCCAGCTGCGCCTTCAGATTCGCGAGGCAGTGTTCGCGCACCTTGCCGAGGAAGGGCTCCACGACCTTGGGCAGGAGCATGCGAGGGATCGGATTCCAGCCGACGTCGCCGGTCTCGCTCCAGGTGACGCGCGTACCCGCGCCCTGCGCTTTCCAAGCGAGCTCGCCGGTCGACGTCTCGCTCGTCTGCGGTTGCTCCATCGAGAAGTGCAGGCCGACTTGCGGATCGCTCGAGCGGATCGAGAGCACGTGCGTCGCGCCGCGCGAGCTCCAGGTGGCCTGCGCGCCCGCTCCGCGCCGCGTCGCTCCGTAGGTGTAGGTCGTGCCCGCCTCGTCGGGGATGAAGCGCGGCCAGTTCTCGAGGTCGTCGACGAAGGCGTGCACGCGCTCCGGCGGCACGTCGATCACGATCGAGCGTTCGACCTTCCACTCCGAGCGCAGGAACGCGCCGACGAGGAAGACGCCCGCGAGCAGCACGACGACGACGAGCAGGCAGGAGCGGATGGCTTTCATGAGTTCGCTGGAGGGCGCGTCGAAGGGCGCCTATCCTAGCGGCGCGCCGCGCGGCGATCGCGCGTGCGAGCGCTCGCGCGAACGAGCACGCGCCGCACCTCCCAGCGCTTCGCAGCCGAGCACGAGCATGAACTCACGTCCGCACGATCCCAAGCCGAAGGGCGAGCCTGCCGGCACAGATCGAGGACGTCGAGCCTCTCGTGCCCGGTCGCAAGGGCCGCGCGGTGCGCCTGAGCGCGCTGCTCGAGGCCGCCGGCGTCGATGCGCGCGCGCGCTTCGTCGACGTGAGCTCGCTCGATCCGAATTTCGCCGTCAGCGAGAGCCTCGAGTCCTTGCGCGGCGCGCTGGTCGTCTATGCGCTCGACGGTGCGCCCTTGGCGCGCGAGAAAGGCGGTCCGTTCCGCCTGCTCGTCCCCGGCCACGCCGACGAATGCGTGCACGTGAAAGGGCTCGCACGCCTGACGCTCGCCGCCACGCGCGGTCGCGACACGCGGCCGGTCGACGACGCCGAGCACGCGAAGTTGCACGCCCGCAAACGCGTCTGAGCCCGCTGGCACGCCGCGTCGTTGCGTCTCGGAGTCTTCGCCCGCGCGGATCGGCGCGCTGTCTCGGCGCGCCACCCCCGGGGGTCGGGCTCGGCGCCGAGTCAGAGTTCCGGATTCGGGGCGCGTCCGCGCGAGGCGTGGAACTCGAGCGCATCGTCGAGCGCTGCCTGGAGCTCCGCGCCCTCGGCGAAGCGCTTGAGCGCGAAGAGCAGCGCGACCGGGAACGGCTCGGGAACCCACGCGCTCGAGCGCTCGGCCTTGCAATGGACTTCCTGCTCGCCGTGCGCCACGACGTCGTTCGGCGCGTTCGCGCGAGCGTAGGTGAAGCCCAGCGTCATCCGTCCGCCGCGAAAGCGCTTCAAGCGCATGCGCAGCACGATCCGATCGAGCGCGCTGAAGCCGTGGTCGCCGATGTACTCGCACGACGCGCTGCGCGTGAAGAACGCGAGCTCCTTGCGCTCGAGCAGCGGGATCGTCTCCGCCGCGTGATCGAGCAGGAAGCTCTCGCGGCAGGCTCCCTGCCAGTCGAAGTAGTGCGAGAAGTAGACGTTGCCCATCACGTTCGTCTCGCCGAACCCGACGACGTGCGTCCATTCGAAGTCCGGCATGTTCGCTCATTCCCCCGGGGTCAGGGACAGCTCGGGCAAGCGCGCGCTGGCGGCGCCAGCGGGCAGCGGAGACGCTGCGGCGTGCACTTGCGCCGCGGCCGACGTCGCGGTGGCGCGCGCCGCTCTCGTGCGCCACGACAGCGCGAACAGCCACGCGCCGCGCGCGCCGCACACCACGGCGAGCGAGAAGAACAGGCCGAAGACGACGTGCAGCGCCATGAACGCGCCGTACGCGGCCGCCACGGCCGCGCCGAAGCCGATCTGCGCGCGCCGGCTGGCGGGCGTGGTCGCCGGATCGGTGACCATGTAGAAGGTGAAGAGCAGGAAGGCCATGCCCGTCATCGGCGCGAGCGTCGCGAGCACGGGCTGCCCGAGCAGCAGATGGCGCGTGCCGGCTTGCACGACGAAGCCTCCGAGCCAACCCAGGATCAGCGGCCAGCGGCGCGTGAACAGCACGTTGAGCGTGGTTCCGAGCGCGATCACGAAGAGCGGCATGATCCGATCGCCGACCGGCCCGAGGTTCTCGGTGAACTGGTACGGCGGAGCGATGCCGACCCACGGGAAACAGAGCAACGTGACCACGATGCCGAGGTTCGACGGGTTCATGAAGTGCCGCGGCCGGCCATCGACGCGCACGCGCAGCACGAACTTCGAGACGATCGCGACCGCGGCGGCGAAGGCGATCGGCGCCACGCGCGCGTTGGAGTAGAGCAGCATCGACACCGCCATCGCGCTGATGTGCGCCGAGAGCAGGAAGTCGATCAGCGACTCGCCGCCGCCGAGGAAGCGCGCCGGGCGTCCGTCGAGCCGCGCGTCGAAGAGCTCGAGCGCGATCTCCAGCGTGTAGGCCGTCGCGAGCGCGGTCAGCGGATAGAGCCACGCACCTTCGAACCCCAGCCAGAAGTGTCCGAGCACGTTGAGCAGCGGGATCGCGGCGGCGAAGCGTCGCAGGCCGGCCACGCGCTGCCGGCCGCTCCACGAGGTCGACGCTCGCCCATTCCTCGGCGCGGTCGCCGCTGCATCCGTCGAGGCGTGCACGGGCGCGCTCATCGACGCACTTCCCCGGCGCCGAGGATCAGCGTGTGCCAGCCGGGTTGCAGACGCTGCGTTTCCTGCCGAACGCGTCCCGCCTCGTCGCGCCACGCGAGCTCGACCTCGAGCTCGGTCTGCGCCGGCACCGCGCCCAGGCCGAAGAGGAGCTCGGGGCTGCGCGCTCCAGAGTGTCCGTTGCCGCCGTCGACCTCCGCCGCGAGCAGGCGACCATCGGCGAGCCTCACGCGCGCGTGCGCTCCGAACGCCGGCCGCGCGCACAGTCCGGCGGGACGTCCGGGCAGCGCGCGCGTCGCACTCGGCGGCGCTCCCCGCGGCGGCAGCAAGAGGCGCAGGCCGAGCCACGCTCCAGGCGCCGCGGCGCGGTTCACGTAGAGGAAGGAGTCCTGCCACTGATTGGCGAGCACGAGGTCGGGGTCGCCATCTCCATCGACGTCGGCCACCGCCACCGCGCGAGACACCTGCGCATCGCCCAGGCCGACGTCGGCGCCGATCTCGTAGTAGCGCGCGTCGGCGGCGCGCGCGAAGAACGCCGGATGCTGCCGGCCGGAGAGATCGTCGCCCGCGCTGAAGTGATGCCAGTCGCCCGGATCGGAAACCAGGAAGTCGGCGGCGGTCGCGATCTCGTGCAGCTCGGGCCAGCGATTCACGTCACCGTGCAGGAAACCCAGCGCCTGGATGGCTTCGAACGTCCCGTCGTTGTCGCAGTCGACCCAGCGCGCGTCCCAGGCCCAGCCGCTGCGACTCAGACCGAGCTCCTCGCTGCGATCGACGTAGGGCGCGATGCCGCGCTGCATCCACTCCTTCGGCCCGCTGGAGACCCAGACGAACTGGCTCTCCATCAAGCCGAACTCGGTGGTGATGTTGCTCACGAGGAGATCGAGCCGTCCATCGCCGTCGATGTCCGCGAGGTCGACGCCCATGCCCTTGAACGAATCCCCGCCGAGCACCTTCGAGCGCGGCGTGCCCAACTGCCGGACGCCGTGCAGCGGCGCGAGCGTCACGCGGCCGGGCGCGGATCGATTGTGGAACAGCTGGTCCGAGCCGAAGTCGTTGGCGAAGTAGAGCTCGGGCAGCAGATCGTCGTCGAGATCCGCGGCGCCGAGCGCGAGCGTCCAGCCGCGCGCGTCCGCGGGCGCCAGCGCGTCGGTCCATTCGGTGAACGGCTGGGAGCGCGATCCCGTCCCGCGCAGGACGTGATGCAGCGCGCCGTTGCTCGCCCGCGACATCGAATCGTGCATCTCGTGCGCGTCGCTCGCATCGGGATCGAGCACGCGCGCGCCGTCGGCGAAGTAGTTGCCGACGATCAGGTCCGCGTGCCCGTCGCCGTCGACGTCGGCGAAGGTCGCCGCGTTGCTGAACCAGCGTTCGTCGCCGGCGAGCGCCTCGACGGGCTCGAACGCGTGCGGCCCGAGCGAACCATCGACGTCGCGGCGTGCGAACACGATCGGCGTGCGGCCCCAGAAGTACACGAGCACGTCGAGCCGCCCGTCCTCGTCGACGTCCGCGCAGCGCGCGCCCATCGGAGCCATCGTGCGATCGTCGAAGCGCAGGGGACTCGGATCGAGCGCGAAAGGCGCGTAGCGCGCGCCGCTCTCCGGCACGGGGAGCACGAAGATGCGATTGCGGCGCGGATCGCCCAGGCACAGATCGTCGGGCAGGCCGTTGCCGTCGAGATCCGCGAGCGCCGCGGACGCGCCGAGCACGTTGATCCAACCCGCCACGCGCGCCGCGGCGGGACTGACGTCGCGGCTCGCGCGCTCGGGGCCTTCGCGCGGCACGTCGATGCTCTTGCGCTCGAAGGCGAAGCGTCGCGCGATCTCGGCGCGCTGTCTTCCATCGAGCTCCGGCAGGCGCGACATCAGGTACGGCGGTACCAGGAGCGCCAGCGCCACGACGACACGCAGCTCTCCGCGGCCGAAGCTGCGTCGCGTGCTCACGGTGCGCGCTCCTCGACGTGCGCGCGAGTCGCGAGGCGCTCGTGCGTGAGCCTCTGCCAACGCGCGTACACACGTTCGGCGCCTTGGGTGTCCTCGGGGGCGAGCTGCGCGCGCGCTTCTCGAACGACGCTCGCCGCGAGCGACGCGGAGCAGCCGGCGAACGCACGACAGGCGAGGTCGGTGTGCGGGGCTGGATTGCCTGCACGCTCGCGCGCTTCGGCGGCGAACGCCGCGCCCTGCGCCAACCGCGGCCAGCACTCCGCGGCGCTCCGGCGCAGCTCGCCGAGCTCCGCGCTCGTCGCCGCGCCGGCGTAGGCGACCGCCAGTCCGATGCCGCTCCAGAGATCCCCGCGCCGTTCGGGCGCGGCGCTCTCGATGTGCTCGGCGACGGCGCGCGCGTCGGCGCCTGCGAAGAACCACAGGCTGCGGCCCAGACCCTGGTCGTAGCTCGCATGCTGCGCGCGCGCGACGCGCGACGGCGCACCGCGAGCCAGCGCGAGCCGCGCGTCGCCGAAGTAGCCGGCATGGAAACCGTAGCCGTCCGCGACCAGCGCGCCGAGCAATGGATCGAACGGCTCGCGCGGCAGGCGCAATCGACGCCGGAGGCGGCCGAGCGCGAGGCCCGCGCCGACGTGGACCATGTAGACGTGATGCTGCGCGGCATCGGTCGCGAACACGCTCCAGCGCGCTGCGCCCCAGCGCGGAAGGAGCGTGTCGAGGACCTGCAACGCGAGGCCGGCGCCCTCGAAGGCGAATCCGCGCAGCTCGGACTCGGTGTCGGCGGACAGACGCTGCGCGAGCTCGTGCGGATCGGGCGTGCGCAGCGCCGCGCGATAGCCCCGCGCGACGGTGCTCGTGATGCGCTCGAGCCGGCGCCGCTTGGTCGCGTCAGGAACGGCGAAGCCGCGCGCGACGACGCCGATGCGTTCGGGCGCCAGATCGAGCAAGCGCGCGACCATGCGCCGCGCGAGCGAAGGAGACTCGGGCGGGGTGCTCGATCCCTGCTGCGCTTCCGCGGCGGTCCAGCCGGACGATCCGTGTCGGTCCGTGGGAAGCATGGCGCAGGCCGAGGGGCGACGGGAGCGAAGTCTGGCTTCGCGCGCAGACCGAGGGGGAGCGCGCTCCACGCATGTCGCGCGCTCGCACGCTGCCGCGCAGCGCGCGTCACGCGCGGCGGAGCGCACACGACGGATGACACGCCACACGGCTCCACCTGTCAAGCGCGGGAATCGAGCGCGACTCGTCCCACACCGCGAGGTTCGCATCGAGAGTCGACTCGATGCGCTCGCTGGACCGGCGGCGCGCGCGGAGCGCCAGCGCGTGTCGAGCGGCGCCATGGCGGAAGGACGCTCGCTGCGCGCTCGCCCGCGAGCCGCTGGAGCTGCTTCCGACGAGATCGCGAACGCGGCGTCGATGCGCGCGCGATCCGCGTCTCTCGTCAGAGCGAGCCTTCCTCGGTATCGAGCCTCACGCACGAGTTGCGGCCGGAGTGGGATCGCGCGCGCGAGACTTCGATCTCGTGCGGCGCCCGCGGTTGTGCCGCGCCGCGGCGTCGACAGAATGACACGTGCTCGCATGCAGCACGGCTGGCAGCTCGCGTTGGCGCGGCCGAGAACCGTGCTCGCGCTCTTCGCGATCTCGATCGCCGCGCTGGCGTTCGGTCTCACGCGGTTGGAGCTTTCGACGGACGGTCGCGCGCTGTTGCCCGAGCGCTCGCGAGCGGTGCAGCTCTCGCGCGCGATCCAGCGTCAGTTCGGCGTGGAAGACCAGCTCGTGCTGGTCGTGCGCGTCAGCACGCCGGGAGGTTCGAACGCGCCGGGCGTCGCGCGGACGGGCGTGCTCGAGCCGCACGCGCTGCGCGTGATCGACGAGCTGTCGCGCGAGCTCGCCGCGCTGCCCGGTATCGGGATGGAGCGCGTGCAGAGTCTGGCCACCGAACCCGGTGACCACGTGCGTCCGGGCTCGCTCGAGCTGCGCCCCTGGCTCGATCCCTTGCCGGTGACCGAGGTCGAGACCGCGGCGCTGCGCCGCGCGCTCGATCGCGCGACGATCTACCGCGGAACGTTGCTCTCGACCGACACGCCGCCGAGCGCGGCCGCGATCGTCCTCGGTGTTCCCGAGGCGCAGTCGCACGAGGAACTGCTGACGCGCGTGCGTTCGATCGCTGGGCGTCACTCCACGCCCGGTCTCGAGGTCAGCGTCGTGGGAGCGCTGGTCGCGCAAGCCGAGCTCGGCGCGCACCTGCTCGCGGACCTGCGCGTGCTCGTGCCGCTCGCGCTCGCGATCATGGCGCTCGTGCTCTTCGTCGCGTTCGGCGCGAGTGCGGCCGTGTGGATTCCGCTCGCGGGCGTGGGCGCGGCGCAGCTCGCCGTCTTCGGCGCGATGGGGTGGTGCTCGCAACCCGTGCAGCTCACGACGCTGCTCGTCCCCGTGCTGCTCACGGCCGTCGGCGTCGCGGATGCGATCCACCTCTTCGACCGCTATCGAACGGAGCTCGTCGCGCGGCCCGACGCCCGTCGCGCGGCGGCGCTGGCGACGACGTTGCAGGAGCTGTGCGCCCCGATCCTCGCCACGGCGTTGACGACCGCGGCGGGTTTCGCGTGCTTCGTGTTCTCGCCGATCGCCGCGGTGCGCGCCTTCGGCGTGTGGTCGACGCTGGGTGTCGTGTGCTTGCTGGTCTGGACGCTGATGGGCGTCCCCGCCGTCCTGATGCTGTGCGACGCTCGGCCGTTCCGACGCGCGCATTCCGGCCGGCGCGCGCGCTGGATCGAGCGCTGCGCCGTGCAGCACGAGCGTCTCGCGCGTTTCGTGGCGCGCCGATGGAAAGCCGCGCTCTGCGCCATCGTCGTCCTGTGCGCGCTCGCCGGCCTCCTGGCAGCGCGCACTCGCGTCGAGGACTCGTGGATCAGCGGCTTCGATCGCGCGAGCGAGCTCGTGCGCACGACCCACGAGGTCGATCGGCTG
>JBGATX010000215.1:0-9217 GCA_044228975.1 Planctomycetota bacterium
AAGGAGCGCCTCGAACAGCCCTACGTCTTCATCGACGTTCGAGGGAGCTACACGGGGACTGGTCGACAACTCGCCGAGTTGGTGTCTCGGATGCGGACGTCCGGCATCGAGCCTAGTGGTCCGCCGTTCGGCTTGTACTTCGACGACCCGGGGAGCACACCTACCGACCAGCTGCATTCTCGTGCGTGCATTCCGGTCGAGCGCCCACCAGCGACGAACTCACGCCTGGAGTACGACGTCTTGCCGCGCGCGAACGTTGTCTACGCAGTCATCGGGGGGGCGTATCCCGAAGTGCCGCGAGCCTCTCCCGGTCTTCATGCCTACATGCAACGCATGGGCTGGGTCGAGAACGGCCCGGTGCGCGAGATCTATCTCGTCCCGCCGTCGAGCGTGCGGGATTTCGCCGAGTTGCTCTGTGAGGTGCAGATCCCCGCGGCACCGCGACCCTGAAGAGAATCAACGTGCGACGAGGCCGCGGGCTTCCGGGGGGTAACAGCAGTACACGGCCGCACGTCCATCGTCGTGCGCGCGGGCGCGGAGATGGTCGCCGGCCCGCAACCACGACGCGAGGTCGGGGTCGAGGTCGACGCTACGCTCGTTTCCCGCTCGATCGCGCAGACGCGCTCGGGTTCCATCGACGGCGAGACACTCGTAGAGCTCGCCGGTCGCCGGGTCCGAGGCGCGCGTTCGCCTCCGATTCGCTTCTACCAGACGCGGAAGCGAGTTCTGCAGCCCGTTCAGCGTCGGCTTGAACTGCGAGTGCAGCGGGAGTCCATGCGTCTCCTCGACCCAGCGGCAGAATCTCGAGAGCGCACCGACGTGAGCTCGGTCTCGGGTAGCCAATGGCATGTGTAGGCCAGGAGATCGCGCTGTCCGAGGTTCTCGAACACGCCGATCGGCGCGGCGAAGCTCGACAGCAGACGCAAGCTCTCAAGTTCGCTCGTCAGCGCCTCGCCCGCGACGCTCGAGCGTTCCCAGAGGAATTCCTCGACCACAGCCCCGACGACACCGGGGAAATCGGGCGCCGGCTCGAGGGCGCTCGGGTCGTCGTCGTCCGTCTCGGCCTCGAGCTGCAGTTCGGTTTCGAGTTCGCGGAAGGCGCGTTCGAGAGGTACTCCGCTCGCACGCGCGCGTTCGAAATCGGCCAGGGCACGCGACACGTCGGCGCTCGCCGTGTTCGGTCGAGGAATCGTCGCGCCGCGGCCGGGGCCCTTCTGCGCGAGGTGTTCCCACGCGAAGGTCAGCGCGCGGCGAGCGTGATCGAGATCGACCGAAGTCTCGAATGCGAGCCGATCGAGCAGTTCCGCAAGGAAGTCGTGCGTGCCTTGGAGCACGAGCTCGCGATCGAAGGGCTCCAGCGCCAGCGCATCGAACACGCGCTCGACCTCGTCGCGCTCGACCCCCGCGTTGAGCAGCAGTGCGCGCGCGTCCCCCACCGGGTCCTGCGGCGTGCGCCGCTGCGCGCCGAAGAACATCCGCTCGATTTCGAGCTGCGAGACCCGCACCGCGCCGCGCCGTTGCGAGCGCGCGCGTTCGATGTCGGCCACCAGCGCCGCGCGCAGTTCAGGGCTGCGGAAGAACGCCGCCGCGCGCGACACATGCCAGGAACCGTCCTCGAGCGGATAGATGCGGCCGGCGATCAGATCGCCCTTCCGAAAGAGCTCGCCAGCGTGTTGTTCTGCCGCGGGATACTCACCGCGCGCCCCGAGATCGGAGAGCCACAGTCCGCGGCCCGCCTCGACGCCCGTGACGTCGAACAGTCCGACGAGGGAGGCGCGCAAGGCGGCGGCTGCATCGAGCAGTCGCTGCGCACGCGCGTCTCCCGGAGGACGGCTCGTCGCGCTCTCGAGCAAGCCGACCAGCGGTGGAACGCGCAGTCCGTCGCCGGGCCGCTCGAGCACGAACCACTCGAGCAATCGTCGCCGCCACAGGCCGCCTTCGTCAGCGTCCCCCGGATCACCGTCGCCGAACGTGGCCGCACACGCGCTGAGCTCGGCACGCAGGCCGGGATCGGCTTCGATCAAGTCATCGATCTCCTCGAAGACTTGATCGATGGGATGAAGCGAGGGTCCTTGCATGTCGTTCGGCCGCGGAGTTTCGAGCGATTGCTTGCCAGCGATCGATCGCCTAGTGTAGCCCGCGGAATCGCCGCTCCCTACCGCCGACGCGAAGCCATGCAGCCTGACTCACCGACCGCCCCCGTCGCGCTCGCGTTCCTCGTTCCAGCAACCGGAGGCGAGTGGCGTTGGCTGGATGGCGTTGGCGTCTTGTTCGTCGTCGTGCTCGCGCTCATCGGTTCGCGCCGCGGAACCTGGTGGCAGCTCGTCCGACTGCTCGGTCTGGCGGCCACGATCGCCGTCGCGCGCGCCGTCGCTCCCACGTGCTCCACGTGGATCGCGAGCGTGTTCCGCGACATGGAGCCTCGGGTCGCTGAAGGTCTCGCGTGGACGATGCTCATCGGCGCCGGACTGCTCGTCGTGGCGTTGGTGCTGCGTTGGACGAGTCCGGCCGAGGAAGAGGCGCCGCCTCAAATCGGTTTCCTCGACCGCGTCGGTGGTGCCGTCGCCGGTGGCGTCAGCGGAGCGCTCGTTCACGCGGCCCTCTTGTTGTGTCTGGCACACCTCGCTCCGCCGGACTGGGCCCAGGCGCGCGTGCGCGGCTCGCACAGCCAGCAGTTCCTCGCGACACTCGGCAGTGGCGTGCCCGGACTCGTCGACGCGCAAACGTCGCGGTCCCTCGGGATCGATCCGTCACCTCGCTGACCTGCGCCGCCGCGTGCGATTGACATCGCACTCGGGCCGGGTACGCTGCGCGCGTTCTCTGAGATAGAACCGCCGCGTGAGCGGGGAAGCAGGTGTGATTCCTGCGCGGTCCCGCCACTGTGAGCCCAACGTCCTGTTGTCTCCGAGGCGCGTGCCAGTGTGCACGCGCCGGGTCACTGGGGAGCGATCCCTGGGAAGGCCGGCAGCAGCGAACTCGAGGCAAGTCAGGATACCCGTCGCGCTGCGTCATGAACCGTCGGCCCCGGAGCAGGGCCCAGACGTCGGCGCGGAGACTCCGTGTCGGTCTGGCCATGCGCCGACCGACCCTTCGACGGACGTTCGAACGGAGTTTTCGATGCGATTGCGATCCCTCGTGGCCGCCAGCGGCGGCCTTCTCGTGCTCTCGACGCTTCCCGCGCCGGCCCAAATGCCGGATGCGATCTCGAGCGGCTTCTCCCTGCTTCCCAACCCGCACGCGGTCGGCGTTTTCGACGCCTACGCCACACTGCCCGGTGGCGAGCGCATCGTCTTCGACGGTTCGAGCGTGCGACGCGAGTCCGAGGACGGTTCGGTCGTCGCACCTCTCGGCAGCGTGCCCGCGCCCGTATTCGCAAGCCTCGTGCGCGTGGCTCCCGATGCCAAGCACGCGCTGATCGGCGAAAGCTCGAACGGCTCGATGTACGTCGTCGACATCGTCCACGGCGGGCTCACTCCGGCGGGCACGTTGAACTTCAACTACGACGCCGTGTTCGAGGACGCGACGCACGCGATCGTCAGCGCGTCCTCGTGCGTCTTCTGCGGCTTCAGCGAGCTGTACCGCATCGACATCGCGAGCGGCGTCACGACCTTGCTCGCGAGTGTGACCGGGCCGTCGGGGCCGCTCGTGCGCGCGAGCAACGGCGATGTGTACTACGGCCGCCAGTCCAACGTCTTCCCGCCGCCTGCGGGCAGCATCGACGTCGTGCGCTACACGGCCGCTCAATTGGCTTCGGGCGTGCTGTTGACCGATGCCGACGCGGCCTTGTTCTCGACGGGGCTCGACGGCGCGTCGGCGATGGCCTTGGATCCGGTGTACGGGCATCTCCTCGTCTCGGAGTCGACGTTCTCGGGCGGCTCGCGCATCGCCGCGTTCGATCGCCTGGGACAACGCTTCGGCGACGTGATCGAGAGCACAGGCACGGTCTCGAACCTGGAACTCTTCCCCGTCGCGGGCATCGGCTCGTTCCAGGCCTATCAGCCCGCGGGCGTGCAGCTCTCCTACCGCACGACGGACTACGTCGGATCCACGTCGACCATCTGGCGCGTCGCGCCGGCGCGCCCGGTCGCGACGCTCTCGGGTGCGGGCACGACGGGACCGGGCACGGTGACCTTCACGCTGACGGGCGCGGTCCCGGGCGGGAGCTTCCTCGTCCTGCTCGGTCCGCGCGCCCAATTCGACCCCAACGAGTTCACGAGTGACACCGGCACGTTCCTGTTCCACACGGGCATGAACGTCATCCGGCGCACCGGCCTGATCGTGCCGACCGACGCCACGGGCACGGGCAGCTTCTCGTTCACGAACCCGGGAACGCTGCAAGGGACGCGCGTGCTGCAGGCGGTGATCCGGGACACGTCGAACCACTACGTCGGCACGTCGAGTGCCGCATTGCTCTGACCGCTGGCGAGCCAGGACGGTTCGATCTCGAGCGCGTGCGTTGCCGGTTCCATGTGGAGACCCGCGACGCACGCGCCGATGTTCGCCGCGCGTTGCGCGCGCAGCTCCGTCCAGGGAGCGTCATCGGTCAGGCGCGAGCGACCGTCGAGGGAGGAATGCACGACGCGCACGCATGCGCCGCTCGGCGCGGCCTCGGCGAGCGCGTGCAACCAGCTGCCGACGGCCCACGAGCATTCCCATCCAACCCCGGCGTCCGCGCGCAGGCGCGGCAGCTCGCCTGCCAGCTCCAGCGAGCAGCCGCGGCGACGCGCGAGCTCGGCACAGAGACGGAAGACGACGTCCAGGCCGTCACGGTCGCGACGCTCGAAGCGATCGACCCCGCCCAGCGCCGCGGCGCACAAGCCGAGCAACCAGCCGGAATCGGCGTAGTCGCGGGCGACCTGCGCCAGGTCTCCGGCTCGTGCATCGAGCACGTCGGCCCGCGCTCCCAGGCCGAGCAGCGCGTTGACGCCGAGGACGATCTGCGCGGCGTTGTTGAGCCGGTGGAGCAGCACGGGCAGCGCCGCGCGCACGAATGGATCGGCTTCGAGCTCCACCGCGCTCCGGTCCGCAGCGGGCGCGAACGACGGGAGCTCGATGGGTGCCGAGGCGGGGACTTGAACCCCGACTCCCTTGCGGGAAATGGATTTTGAGTCCATCGCGTCTGCCATTTCGCCACCCCGGCACAGGGGACGGCACAGGTTGCCGTCGGGTCGCGCCGCTGTCCACACGTTGCAAGCTTGGCGCACGGAGGCCGCGTGCGTTCACAGCGCGGACGGCGCGCGCGAATCGAGATGTCCCGCGTGGCGGAACGCGGCCTCGATCCCGCATTCCACGCCGCGTGCCTGCGCGACGTAGCGCAGCCCCGCGACGATGCCCGCGCGAAAGGCCTCAGGCCCGTTCATGTCGTGGCGGAAGGTGAGCAGCTCCCCTACCGAGCCCAGCAGGACTTCCTGATGCGCGTAGAGACCAGGCAGGCGCACGGAGTGGATGGGCACCGAACGCTCGCGTTCTGCAGCGAGCTCGATGCGACGGGCGGTGTCAAGCGCAGTCCCGGAGGGGGCGTCGCGCTTCCTTTCGTGATGCAGCTCGACGATCTCGACCTGCGGGAACCACCGCGCGGCTTCGAGAACGGCGCGCTGCAGGACCCACATCCCGAGGCTCAAGTTCGGCGCCACGAGGCCCCCCAACGAGCGCTCGCGCGCGAGTGCATCGAGGCGCGCGACATCGTCGGGCGTGACGCCGCTCGTCGCGATCAGCGGTCGCACGCCATGCTCGAGCAAGGTGCGCGCGTGCGCGAAGCCCAGTCCCGCGCGCGTCGCTTCGAACGCAACGTCGGGGCGCGCCTCTGCGAGCGCACCAGCTAGGTCTTCCTTCGAGCCGATGCGCGCGACGATCTCGAAGTCGGCTTCGGTCTCGACGGCTGCAGCCGCGCAGCGGCCCAGGCGTCCATGCACGCCGATCAACGCGACTCGCAGTCGCGCGCTCACGCGGGGCTCCGCGCGCCACGCGCGCGCCGCTCGAGCGCGAGCGCGACGATCTCGAGGCACAGCGCCCGGAACGACAGGCCGTCGACGCGCGCCGATTGCGGCAACAGCGAGCGGTCGGTCAGCCCCGGCAGGGTGTTGATCTCGAGCACGACCGGCGCACCGCACACTCCGCGCTCGTCGCGCGGGAGCATGAAGTCGATGCGCGCGTAGCCCTCGCAGCCCGCGGCGCGGAAGGCTTCGAGCGCCTGCTCCTGGATGTGCGCGCAAGTCGCGGCGTCGAGCGTCCGCGGAGGACAGTACTCCGCGGCTCCCTGCGCATCGTATTTCTGCTGGTAGTCGAAGAAGAGCCCTTCCTTGGGCACGATCTCGACCGGAGTCAGCGCGCGCAGCTCGCCTTGCGGCAGGCCGAGCACTCCGCACGTCGCCTCGCTGCCGTGTACCCGTGCCTCGACGAGTGCCTGGTCCCCGGTCGCGAGCACGCGCTCGACGCTCTCGGCGAGACCGCGCGGACTGTCGAGCAGGAAGGTCGCGACCGACGAACCGCCGTGCACCGGCTTCACGCAAGCGCCGGCTTGCGCGAGCGCGTCGATCTCGCGTTCGAGCGCCGCGCGCCGCTCGCGCCACGCGCGCGCGTCGACGACGCGCCCCGGAGCCACGCGCAGACCGGCGTCGGCGAGCACGAGGCGCGTCACGTGCTTGTCCATGCAGATCGCCGAGGCGCGCACCCCCGAGCCCGTATGCACCACTCCTTGCGCTTCGAGCAGGCCCTGGACCGTCCCGTCCTCGCCCGCGCCGCCGTGCAGCGCGAGGAACCAGACGCAATCGGCACCGAGGCGAGCCACGATTTCGCCGGCGGACGCGCTCTGGCCGTCGACCGTCCAGCGCCCGTCGCTCTCGATCTCGACCGCGTGTACCGCGCACGGCGCGGGCGGCTCGCCAGCGAGAGCCCCGGCGCGCACGGCGCGCAATACGGCAGATCCCGTCCAGAGCGAGACCTCGCGCTCGCTCGAGCGGCCACCGCTCAAGATGGCGAGCGAATGCTGCGCGATCGCCGCGCGCGCGCAGCGGCGCTCGACGCTCGCCGCTCCGAGCGACGCATCGAGTTGAAGCGTCATGGGTGGTACCAGTGGCCTTGCGGCGTGATGCGCGGGCGCACGCCGACGCGGCGGCGCAGTTCCTCCACGCTCTCCGCGACGAGCGGATCGATCTCGACCGGGTGGACGCCGTGCTCGTCGACCATTGGCAGCTCGAAGCCCGCTTCGCGCGCCCAGCGTGCGTGCAGGCGGCACAGATCCGTGCGGGCCGTGCGCGGCGAGTCGGCGCCCGCGGCGTTCTTCACCGGACTGAACTCCTCGCCGCGTTCGACCTCGAGCGTCGCGGCGCGATCGGCGAGTCCCAGCGCGTCGAAGACGAAGGTCTCGAACTTCCAGCCCTCGGCCTGCACGCTGCGACCGTGCTCGTCGATCACGTTCATCCGCTTCTGCGCCAGATGCCAGGGCAGCTTGAATCCCGACTCGGTCAAACGCGCGACGAAGTCGAGCTCGAGCGCGTGCAGGGCGATGTTGCCGTCGCCGAAGACCAGCTCGCCGCGCGCATCGCGCGCATCGCGCAGCCCTGCGGGCAGGTCCGAGTACTCGATGCAGGTCAATCGGCCGTCGGCGAGTCCGAGCACGCCGACCTTCTCGGCGGCGTCGCGCTTGCGCACGACCTTGCTCGACATGTCCGCGCGCCGCGTGCGGTGCAGGCCGAGGAACAGCGCATCGGCTGGCGGAGCGAGAGGGTTGTCGACCTGGAAGTACGAGAACACCTCGATCCCACGACGGCGCGCGTCGTCGAGAGCCCCCGACGACGAGAGCGCCGCGAGCACCCCGCCGTGGCCGTTGGGCGCAAGGAACAGCTCACCCTTGTTCGCGAGCAGGATCCGTCCGCGCGAGTCGAGCGCGGGCAGCATCGCCTGGCGGAAGAAGACGACGTCGGCGCGCTGCAGGCCGAACCAGTCGTGCTGCGCGAAGAAGGCGCGTGTCGCCTCGTCGTTGGCCTCGGAAGTCAGGATGTACCAGGGAGTGCGCGCGCCATAGCGCCGCTGCGCGGCGAGCAGTTTGCGCGCGAAGATCTCGAACAGGCTGCGCCCGGAGACGGGGCCAACCGGAAACACGCCCTTGGGCCCGTCGAAGCCCAGTCGCGACGCCTGGCCGCCGGCGACCAGCAGGTAGCCCACGGCGCCGCGCGCCAGGAGCTCCGAACCGGCGTCGACGAGTTCGTTCGCTCGCATCGTGGCGCTCGGATCGCGACGCGGACGATCCACCTGCGCTGGAGCGAAGCTCTCGACGGCAGCTGTGTGCGCGCCTGCGCGCGCGAGGCGCGCCAGGTCATCGATCAGCTCGAGGTCGAGTGCGGCGACGCTCGCCAGGAAATTCGCACGCTCCGCGGGAGAGAGTTCGCCGGCGAAGCGCAACACGTGCGCCTGGCCGTGCCGCTCCAGGCGCTCGGCGAGCGCCGCGATCGTCTCGGGACGCGAGCGCTCGTCGGGAACCGGGATCATCGGCCGCTGCGCGCGCCGCTCAGCGCACGGCCGAGTCTTGCGACAGCGTCTCGAGGATCTGCTCTTGCAGGTGAGCGAGCGCGTCGAGCTTCTTCTCGAGCATGATCTGGCGGTGCACCAGCTTCTCCACCACCGGGGGCAGGATCGCCTCGCGCACGTAGTTGTTGATCATGTTGACCACTTCGACGCGGTCCGCGTCAGGCAGGCGGTTGAAGTGGAAGTGGAACTTGTGCTTGAGAACGTCCTCCGTCGTCTTCAGGCACTCCGTCGCGATCTCCTCGGCGGTCTTCTTGTCGTGCGTGACGTGGAAGACCTCCAGCTTGTACTGATGCAGGAGCTGCTTGAAGTTGCGTTGCACGATCGCGATCTCCGGTAGGTTGATTGGGGGGATGAACGGGAGCGCCGAGCGCGGCGCGTCCCCAGGCGTCCGGGCGCCGCGCAGCGCGCGCCCGGTTCGATTCTAGACGGGCACGGCGAGCACCGGAAGGCGCGCGTGAGCTGCGGCTGCGCGCAGAAGAGCGCAGCGGCGTCCGAACGCGGCGCAAGACGCGCGCGTGCGGGCCGGACGCCGAGGGGAGCTGCCGCGCGCGCGCCGGCGGGCGCCCATTCCGGTCGCACTCACGTCACACGGCCGATGCAGATCGAGACGTTGTGTCCGCCGAAGCCGAGCGAATTCGACAGCGCGTTCTCCACTGCGATCTGGCGCGCGCTGCCCGGCACGTAGTCCAGA
>JBGATX010000008.1:0-66243 GCA_044228975.1 Planctomycetota bacterium
TCGACCGCAACTTCGGAGGTGCCGTGCTGATGCACATGCAGAACGGCCCGTTTCCGGCCCTCGACCGCGTGCTCGTCTTCGGCGGTCTGCGAGCCACAACTCCGTACTCCCCAGCCCCGTGGCCTCCCGCGCTCACGAGCCTCATGTGGACAGTCAACAACGAGGTGCGGGAATTCACCCCCGGACCGGTCGCCAGCGGCGGCGCCACAGCTGGAACGTGGCAGACAGTGTCATTGCAAGCTGGCATGACTTTGGAGCCACGCGAGTTCCTCAACGCGGTCGTCCTGCCCGACGGCACGATCTTCCTCCACGGTGGAAGCCGGACGGGCTACCAGCAAGTGGGTGGGTGCAACGGAACGCAGGTCAGCCCCGTCTACGCACCGGAGATCTTCAATCCAGGCCGGACGCCTGGCGCGCCGGCCTCCGTCGCGCTTGCCCCCACCCCGCCGCCGATCCCGCCCAGCGGTCTGCCGCACGCCCGACTGTATCACCACGTGGCGACGCTCCTGCCAGATGGCTCGGTGTTGGTCGCTGGTGGAGAAGAGGGCGCGCCTGGAATGCCTGCCAACGCGCCCAATCCGGCGTACAGCGGGCAGGTCTTCTACCCGAACTACATGCGTCAAGGGTTCCGGCCGTCGTTCGTCAACCCGGTGCAGGCACAGGTCACACAATCCACGGCGACGACTCAGATCACGTTCCCGATCGACGTGGCGACGACGTTCGGGAGGATCGAGCGCGTGGTCGCGCTGCGTCCTGCCGCTGTCACCCATCATTTCGACACTGACCAGCGCTACATCGAACTCAATTTCAGCGATCCAATCGGAGCCGTCTGGCCTGGAACGAACACGCTCACGGTGGGAGCGGTGCGAGAAGACCTGGGACCACCAGGCTACTACCTGGTCTTCGTCCTAGAAGGCAATCAGTTGGTCAACCCGACAATGCTGATTCCGTCGGTCGCCGCGTTCGTGCAATTCAACTGACCGGACACGCTTCGGAACCACCGTGATCGCTCAGTGCACGATTCGCGCTACTGCGAGATCACAGTGGTGGTGTTGCAAAAGGCGCTGATCCGGCGTTCGAGCGTCGGATCAAGGCAATGAGCGACGGGCGCGAACTCAAGCGCTGAACGCCGCCTCGAGGATCTCCGCCTGCTCGAGCTTGTGCGCGCTCGGTGATCCCGTCGCCGGGCTCGCGGCTTCGGGGCGCGTAATTGCGCGCCAGGGAATCTTGCCGCGGATCGCGTCGCCGAAGTGCTCGTGCAGGAAACGCCACGCGCCCATGTTGGCCGGTTCTTCCTGGACCCATACGACTTCGGCGATGTCGCCGAGAGGCGCGAGCGCGTCGAGCAGATGCTGCGCGGTGAGCGGGTAGAGCTGTTCCACGCGCAGGATCGGAGTCTCGAGCTTCCGCTTCTCGCGCTCTTCCTCGAGCTCGAAGTAGATCTTGCCCGAGCACAGGATCACGCGCGGCAGCTTGCTCTTCGACTTCTTCGCGCCTGAGAGCGTGTCGGGCAGCACGCGCTGGAAGCGACCGCGCGTGAGCTCATCGAGCGGCGACACCGCGCGCGGATGGCGCAACAAGCTCTTGGGCGTCATCACGACCAGCGGCTTGCGCAGCGGACGCAGCACTTGGCGGCGGAAGAGATGGAAGAGCTGCGCTGGCGTTGTCGGGTAGACGACCTGCATGTTGTCGTTCGCGCACGACTGCAGGAAACGCTCGAGACGGGCGCTGGAATGCTCCGGCCCCTGGCCTTCGAACGAATGCGGCAGGAGCAGCGTCAGACCCGAGCACTGCTTCCACTTGTCCTCGCCGCTCGTGACGAACTGATCGAGGATCACCTGCGCCGCGTTCACGAAGTCCCCGAACTGCGCTTCCCACATCACGAGCGCGCGCGGCGTGTCGAGCGTGAAGCCGTACTCGAAACCCATCACGCCGGCTTCGCTGAGCGGGCTGTTCACGATCTCGATGCGCGCCTGATCGGCGGCGAGATGCGCGAGCGGCATGTACTCGCGGCCCGTCTCGGGATCGTGCAGCACGGAGTGGCGATGCGTGAACGTGCCGCGCTCGCAATCCTGGCCCGTCAAGCGCACGCGATGGCCTTGCGTCGCGAGCGTCGCCCACGCGAGCGCCTCGCCCGCCGCCCAATCGAGACCCTTCTTCCCCTGCGACATCTCGATGCGCTGCTCGAGCCAGCGATCGATCTTCGGATGCGCCTTGAAGCCCGCGGGGAGCTTCGTCTGCGCCTCGAGCAGCTGCGCGAGACGCGCGCGCGGCACACCCGTGTCGATCTCGGGCGTCGCGGCATCCGCGCCGCCGCGGTAGTCCTTCCACGAGCTGTCCTTCGGCGTCTCGGGCTTCTTGTAGGAAGGATCGCGCGCGTCGTCGAACTCGCGATCGAGTCGCGCGCGCGCTTCGCGCAGGAGCTCGTCGCCTTGCTCGCGCGTCGCGACCTCCATCTGCACGAGCTTGTCGAGGTAGTAGTCGCGCGTGGGCTTGCGCTCGCGGATCGTCTTGTAGAGCAAGGGCTGCGTGAACGCGGGCTCGTCGCTCTCGTTGTGTCCGTAGCGGCGGAACGAGACGAGATCGACGACGACCTCGGAGCCGAATCTCTGCCGGTAGTCGAGCGCGATCGCCATCGCGCGGCAGCACGCTTCGGGATCCTCGCCGTTCACGTGCAGGATCGGCACCTGCAGGAAGAGCGCGACGTCGGTGCAGTACGTCGTCGAGCGGCCTTCCTCGGGATCGGTCGTGAAGCCGACCTGGTTGTTGACGACGACGTGCAGCGTACCGCCCGTGCGATAGCCGGAGAGCTGCGAGAGGTTCAACGTCTCCTGCACGATGCCCTGGCCCGCGAAAGCCGCGTCGCCGTGGATCAGGAGCGCGAGACCGTGCTCGCCGCGCTCGTCACCGCGCCGCTCTTGCGCCGCGCGCGCGCGCCCGAGCGCGACGGGGTTCACGAACTCGAGGTGGCTCGGGTTGAAGCACAACGAGACGCGCACCTTCTTCTTCGAGCGCGTCGTGCGCTCGCTGGTCCAGCCCAGGTGGTACTTCACGTCGCCGCTGCCGCGATAGCTCGCGCCGTCGAGGTCGCTGAACTCGCGGAAGATGTCGCGCGCGCGTTTGCCCGCGATGTGCGCGAGCACGTTGAGCCGCCCGCGGTGCGCCATGCCGATGATCACGTCCTCGATCGCGTGCTCGCCGCAGCGTTCGAGCAGCTGCTCGAGAGCCGGAATCAGGCTCTCGGAGCCTTCGACGGAGAAGCGCTTGGCGCCGACGAACTTCTTCTGGATCGCATCCTCGAACGCGATCGCGTTCGTGAGACCGCCGAGGATCGCCAGACGATCGTCGCGCGTGAGCTCGCGCTCGCCGCTCGACGTCTTCGAATCAGGGCGCGCTTCGAAGCGTTCGATCAACCAGGCGCGCTTCTCGTCGTCCTCGATGTGCGCGAGCTGCACGCCGATCGAGCCCGCCCAGGCGCTCTGGAGCTCGGCGACGATGGCGCGCAAGCTCAGCGAGTGGCCGCGGAACTGGAAGTTCGAGTCGAGATCGCGCTCGCCGAGGCCGCACGCGGCGAGGTCGAGGTCCGCGCGCGCCGGACGTTCGGAACCCAGCGGATCGATGCGCGCGAGCAGGTGCCCGCGCTCGCGCCAGCGGCGCACGAGCTCGTCGACCTGTGCCTGCTTCGCGCTCGTCGCGCTGCCCGCGGACGGATGCGCGGCTCCGTTCGAGCCGTTTCTCCCCGTTCGGTCGGCTCCCGGCGGATCGAAGATGCTGCGCGGCTCGAAGCTCGGGCCGATGCGCATCGGCGCGGGGCCGTTCGAGGTCTTCGGGCCCGACCAGCCGTCGAAGTAGCTCTGCCAACGCGCCTCGACGGACTCGCGGTCGGCGAGGTACCGGGCGTAGAGCTCCTCGACGAAGGCCAGGTTGGAAGCGTTGAGTGTGCTTTGGTCGTCGAGCATGTCGTCGTTCGAGGCCCGCGGCGCGGCGTCCGGCGTGGACGTCGGCGCGCGATCGGGGCGGAAAAAGATAGCAAGCGAGGGAGCCCGCTCCGAGCAGCTTCGAGGCCGGCGTCCGCGTGTTCGTGCGCTGGAACGAACTTCCGCTCGCACGCGACCTCGCGAGCCATCGATCGGCGCGCGGCGCGCTCTTCCTGAACGCGAGCGCCTGGGCCGGGCGCTCGCACGCTCTCAAGCAGCGAGAGGGTCCTTGCGACGCCTCCGCAGACCCCAGCCACCGACGAGCAGCGACGCGAGGCTGATCAACCCGCCGACGCGCAGGCTGTGCGGCTCGTACACGAACTCGATCGAATTGCTGCCGGCCGGAACCGGGATCGCGTTGAAGGCGAAGTTCGCACGCCACACCGGAACCTCCTCGCCGTTGACGTACGCCTTCCAGCCGGGGAACCAGGCCTGCGAGACGACCACGTAGGTCGGCCACAGTCGATCGAGGTGCATCGAGAGGCGCGTCGGCGTGCGCTCCACGATTCGCAGCGGTTCCTGGCTGCGAACTTCAGGCACGATGACGCGCAAGCCGGCCTCGGTCTGCGCCTGCACGTCCTCGAAGGTGCGCGGCCAGCCGGCGAATTCGGTGGGAGCGACGGTCTCGATCTTCTCCCACTTGAACTTGTTGATCAGGAACACGACCTCGTTCTGCACGTGGACGAGGCGGTGGCGCGCCTCCTCGACGACGTAGACCTTGTCGTCGTTCTCGAACTTGACCAGCCGGCGCTGCGAGTTGTCGACCGGCCCGAGCTCGCGGCGCACCTCGGGTGGCAGGCTCTCGTCGTCGCTCAGGACGACGATCTGCGCCGGATCGAAGTTCGTCACGCGCAGGAGCGCGAGCGCCTCCTCGTCGTCCTTCGCGACGACCGCGCCGCGCACCACGTAGGCGAAGGGCAGCGCGTCCTTGTAGCGGTAGAGCACGTAGTCGCCGATGCGCGCCGTCTCCTCGAAGCGCTCGTAGTGCACGGAGTAGTCGAAGAGGATCTCGCCCTTGAGCGGCTTCTCCTTCCACGTCGACGCGCCGTTGCCGTAGGCGAGCACGGGCGCGGACCACGCGTACGCGCAGCGCCCCGGGACGCCGTCGTCGGAGCTGAGCGTGAGCTTGAACGTCTTGCCCTGCGAGTCCGCGAGCGGCGGGAACTCGAACACGACGTGCCGCCCCGGCGGCTGGACGTGGTAATCGTTGGGGAAGGCGATGTGCGCACCGGTGAAGACCGTCGACTGAATTTCCTCGATCGGGAAGCGCCGCGCGAACACCACGCGTCCGCCTTCGACTTCCTCGATGCGCACGTCGAGGTGCGTTCCCTTGGCGCGCGGGTAGGTGCTCAAGTACGCCGACACCGCCGAGAGTCCGGGACGGAAGACCTTGAAGGTCTGCGTCACCGTCCCGCCGGGCACGATCTCGTGCATCAGGAACTTCAGCCCCGCCTCGCGATTGAGCGGATTGAAGCCCGAATCGACGTAGTTCCAGCCCCATTTGGCGAGCACCCACTGCACGCCGAACATCTTCAGCGCGCGTTGGCTCGCCTTCATGATCGGGCGCCAGTTGTGCGTGTCGCCGAATTGGTCGCGGTAGAGGTGGTCGTAGTAGCGCACCCACATGCCGTCATAGTTGTCGATCGTCTCGAGGCGGTAGACGAGGTTCACGTCGGGCGGGAGCTTGTCCTCGCCCAGGATCGCCAGGCGCTCGCTGCCCACGCGCGAGACGAGCTCGTGCACCGCGGCCGTGACCGGATAGAAGAGGCGGTTCTCGGTCACCGGGTTGTAGTCGCGCAGCAGATCGCCGCTGCCGAGGTAGGTGCAGGCGAGCACGACCAGCCCGGCCACGCCGCGCAGCCAGGCGTAGCCCGACATCCAGGCCGCGCACGCCGCTCCCGCGCCGCACACGAGCAACGTCGTCATCCACTCGATGTGCGCCGGAACGAACTCGGCGAACCTGGAGTGGTTGGGACTCTCGAACGTGGCGTACGACTCGATCAGCCGATCCGCGCCGAGCAGGAACGTGAACAGGAACACCGAGAGCGCTCCGGCGATCGCCAGCGGCAGCGCGAAGCGCCAGCGCGTCGTGCCGCGCATCAGCTGCTCCACGCCGAGCGCCGCCAGCACGGCGACGCAGAAGAGCCACACGCCCTGGCTGCGGTTCATGGGCGCCATGTCGACCGACGGGATCAGCGCGAACCAGCGCGCCGCGCCGAAGAGGTCGTAGGCGTAGAACGCCCACGCGATCGCGCCGGCGGCGAAGAAGACGATCCGCCTGTCGCGTCGCACGAAGACGAGCGCGACGAGTGCCAGGAAGACGACCAGGCCTCCGATGTAGGCCATGTTCACGAGCTCGTAGTTCGGCGCGGGAACGTCGTAGGCGAGGTTGTACGCGAGCGACGGATTGCCGACGACGTTGGGGAACACGATCAGCGGCCAGTACTGCGTCGAGAGCGGCGTCTGCACGAGGCTGCGTTGCTCGTAGAGCCGGCTGTTCTGCAGGAACTCGAAGAACGGCCAGAGCTGGAACACCGCCAATCCCGCGCCGACGAGCCCGGCGAAGCTGAATTTGCCGGCGAGCTGCGCGACGCGCCGCAAGCTCCCGCTCACGCCGCGGGTCAGGCGCGCGATGCGCACGAGCCGCGCGAGGATCCACGTCGCGATGACGAGGAACGAGAAGTAGAAGACCTCGGGCTGCCCGGTGAGCAGTCCGAGCGCGAAAGTCAGGGTGAGCCCGATGAACGGTCCGCGCAGGCTCGGCGCCGCGAGTGACGCGCTCTCACTCGCGACGAAAGGTCCCGCGCTCCCCGGCGGCACGTCGACGCTGAAGCGCTTCGTCCACGTCTCGAAGCGTTGCAGCACGCACTCGGCGAAGTACATGCCCGCCGGCAGCACGGACTGCGCGGCGACGTGCGGGAAGCTGACGAGCAGGATGTTGTGCCCGCCGAACATGAACGCGGTCGCGCCGATCAAGGCGGGGATCTGGCGCAGTCGCACCTTCTTCAAGAACAGGAAGGTGAAGAGCCCGCACAGGTAGATCTTGAGGAACGAGCTCGTCAGCAACGCCGCCTTCGTGTCGAGCACATAGAAGGGGAGCGTGAACGGCGAGAACACCGCCGACTGGTAGTTCCCGACGTGCGGACAGCCCGCCCCGTTCCAGGTGTTCCAGATCGGCAGGCGTCCGGATATCAGCTCGTCGCGATTGAAGAGCGCCCACGGCTGCATCTCCGTGATCTCGTCCGACATCAGCTTGTTCTTCGCCTGGAACCCCGGCGAAAGGCGCGTGAGGCTGAAGTCCTGCAGCAGGTCCGCGGAGCTGTAGAAGACGTCGTCGTAGTTCGCGATCGGCGTCCACAGGAACGCGACGGTCAGCAGGAAGAGCGCCAGCGCGCCGTGCAGGTGCTGATTGGCGAACACCCGCGCGAAGCGCGACCTGCGCGGAGTCGAGACGTCGGTCGGAGTCGGCACGCGGCGATTGTGACCCGCGAACGGGGAGGAGGTCCATGGGGCGCGATCGGCGTGGCCGTCGCGCCGGCCATGCGGGCGGCTCTCGGCGCGCCGCGGCTGCGCGCGGAACATGGCCTGTCCGAGCGGAATGGACGGCGACGACGCCGTCAGCTGCGCGTCGGCCGCAGGGCGCGCAACTTGTCGGCGATCGGCTGCAGCGAACGCTTCAGGTGCGCTGGCTGCTGCGAGATCGAGAGCTCGACATCGGCGAGCGTCGTGTCCACCTCCCATGTCGCGGGTTCGGCGCGGCGCACGAGTTCGAGGAATTCCTTCGCACGCTCCACGTCGCCGGCGTCGCACGAGACGCCGAGGAGCGTGAACAGTGCCCAGCGGTCTTCCGGGACGAGCGCGAGAGCACGAGCGGCCGCCTGCTGCACGACCGGGATGATCGCGAGCGCGCGCGCTTCGTCCCCGTCGCGGCCGCGTTGACGCAAACGCCGAGGCAGGTTGGTGGAACAGTAGTACTCGTTCAGATCGAGCTGCATCCCGCGCGTGTAGTGCTCGATCATGCGATCCAGCGCACGCTCGCGCTCGGCCGCCGTGCGCGCCTTCTCCAGCCTCTGCTTCCAACGTCCGCCGAGCAGCCCTTCGCGCTCCGGCGTGGAACCGTCGCGCCTGATGAGCTCTTCCAGGCGCGCGATGGACTCGTCGAAGTCGCCGAGCTTGGCCGCGGCCAGCTGCGCCTGCTCGATGAACACGGGCAACTTGCGCAGCCGCGGCGGCAACCGCTCGATGATCGACCGCACCGTCCTCCAGTTCGTCTTCGCGCGCGCGTCGACGCAGTCTCGCGCGATGACGACGAGCTCGAAGGCGACGGCCGGCGACAAGTAGTGCGCGGCGCCGATTCCCTGGCCGTACCGATTCAGGAACGCGCGCGCCTTGCCGGCGCGAGTCGAGTCGGGCGCCAGACGCACGGCGCGCGCGTCCGCTTGGAAACCCTGGAGCTCGTCAAGGCGCTTCTCGAAGGCCGGACCATTGGGCTCGTCCCCTTTCGGATAGCCCTTGACGAGGCTCATCGGCGTGCCGAACTCGACCATCTCGGGAATCATGCGCACGAGCTTGTCGCGGATCTTCGCGTAGTCGCGCGCGACGAGCGTGCGCGTGGGCAGCGGATAGCGCAGCTGCCGGATGCCCTGAACGTCGAACGGCGGCCTGGCCCATTCCGCCGCGAGCAGCACGCAATCGCGCGGACCGGGCACCGCGTGCCGGATGCCGACCTCGTAGAACACATTCGCATTGATCGCCGTGATGTCCGCCACCACCAGATCGGAGAACGCGAGGTTCTCGAGGATGTCGCGCAGGATGTTTTCGGTCAGCGTGCGGTCGTCGCCGCGCACCGCGATGTACCCGAGCTCGCTCAGCGCCGGTTCGTAGGCCTTGTCCCAGAGCGCATCGAAGTCGATCTCGACCTTGCGCCTGGTGTCGGGCACCTCGAGGGTGCGCTTGCCGAATGGCATCACCATGAAACAGAACGATCGCGGGGCACGGAGCTTCGTTCTCTTCGTCGGCATGGAGTCCCTTTGGGTTCGTCGCGGCGCGACATCGTAGCGGCTCGAGTCGCCTCCCAGGTTCGAGTTCACCGAGGGCGTCTCCCGCCGATTGCACGTTGCTCGCCCCGCGTGCGGCGCGTGCTCCTGTGCCAGGGCGGGTCGGGCAGCCTGCGACAAACCGTCCGCTTCAAAGGCGCGCGCGCAGCAGATCGGCGTTCGGACGAAGCGCCAGACGAATCGGGAACCGACTCGACGCGCCGCCAGTGCCGACAGCGCGAGCCTTTCCGGTCGGTGAGTCGATGGGCATCACGGCTGACTCGGGCATCGGCGGAGCTCGGCATTCCCGGCCGTGAAGGCGACCCATCGGTCGTGAATGGGCGCGGTTCAGGCTCCCGCTCTCCCGGTCGAAGACGACGACGCGCGGGTTTCGCGTCGTTCGACAGGACCATCGATGAGCACTCGTTCCCTCACGCCCATGCCGCTCGGCTTCCACGGGGATACGTACCTGCTGAAGCTCGTGGACGAGCTCGCGGCGCGCTCGGAGGTGTTCCTCGAGACGGGCTCGAACGTCGGCTCGACGCTCGCGTACGTCGCGCAGCGTTTCCCCAAGCTCGATTGCCACGCGTGCGAGCCGGACGCGGCGGCGCACGCGGTCGCCGTGCAGCATGCGTGCACCCGGCCGCACGTCGTGTTGCGCAACGAACGCTCGCAGGAGTTCCTGCAGCGCATCGAGCGCGAACACTCCGAGCTGCTCTCGCTCACGCCGCTCGCGTGGCTCGATGCGCACGACCACGGCTTCGAGTGGCCGCTGCGCGACGAAGTGAGCTTCTGCACGCGCAAGTTCGCGAGCGGGTTCCTGCTCATCGACGACTTCCGGGTGCCGCACGACGCGCGCTTCGGCTTCGACGCGTACGACGGCCACGAGTGCTCGTTCGAGTACGTGCGCGCGTCGATCGCTCCGGGCGTCGCCTGGCGGCTCTACTACCCGGCGTATTCGGAGCACACTTCGCCGTGGCATCCGCTGCGCGGTTGGGGGCTCTTGCAGTTCGGGCCCAGGCTGGAGCTGCTCGAACGCCTCGACGAGAAGCTGCCGGAAGTCTGCAAGCAGTCGGAGGCGAGCGCGGGGAGCGTCCGCGCGAGCACGCGTCGTGAAGCGCGTGCGGCGCGGCGCGGCACCGAACGCGCGCGCTCGTCGTCGACCCCGTCGAGCGTGGGGAGCGGTGAATGCGCGCATGAAACCTCCTCGATCACCTTCTACTCCGGCACGCAGGCGGTCGCTCACGTCGGCGCGCCGACGACCCTCGCGGGCGAGCAGGCGCCGGCGAGCTCGACCACGCGCCGTGCAGCTCCATCTCCCGCGGCTCGCGCAGCGCAAGGCGACATGCAGCAGCTCGTGAACCAGCTGCGCGCCGATCTCGCGGCGAACGACGGCTCCGCGGAGGCCTGGAACGATCTCGGCGCGTGTCTCGCGCTCCTGGGCGACGTGAACGGCGCGCTCGAGGCGATCGGAGAGGCGCTCCTGCGCGACCCGTTGCACGCGCAGTCGCGCAAGAACTTGAAGTACATCCTGCGCGCGACGCGAGCGAGCGACGGACGCGCGCTCGCGATCGCGCCGGGCGCGTGGGGGCGCATGACGCAGCGCGATCCGTACGCTGATCTGCGCGAGCTCGTCGAAACGCCGCGACCGTTGATCGTCGACGGCGGCGCGAATCGCGGCGAGACGGTCGCGATCCTGCGCGGGCTCTTTCCCGACGCGCGCATCCACGCCTTCGAGCCGATCCCCGAGCTCGCCGACGGCATCCGCAAGCGCTTCGCCGACGATCGCGAGCTCGTCGTGCACCGCGCGGCGCTCGCGGCGCAGGGCGGACTGCTGCGCTTCCACCAGTTGCGGCAGGACATGACGTCGTCCGCGCTGCGGCCCAGCGCGTTGAAGCGCCGCTATCACGGTGAGCAGGTCGACGTGCAACGCGAGCTCGACGTCCTCGCGCTGCCGCTCTCCGAGGTCGTGCAGGAGCCGATCGACGTGCTCAAGCTCGACTTGCAGGGCTACGAGCTCGAAGCGTTGATGGGCCTCGGCGAGAAGCTGCGCGACGTGCGCACGATCCTGAGCGAAGTCGAGTTCGTGCCGCTCTACGACCGTCAACCGCTCTTCGCGGACGTCGACGCGTTCCTGCGCGCCGCCGGATTCCGCCTCTTCCATCTCTATCACGTGTGGAGCCAGCCCGACGGGCAGGTGACCACGGCGGACGCGCTCTACGTGAACGAGCGCCATTACGCATGAAGTCCAGGATCCTCGTCACGGGCTCGAGCGGATTGATCGGCTCGGAGGCCGTGCGTCATTTCGCCGCGCGCGGGCACTCGATCGTCGGCATCGACAACAATGGACGGCGCGATTTCTTCGGGCCGAGTGGCGACACGCGCGCGACGCTGAGCGCGTTGCAGCGCGACATCGACGCCTTCGAGCACGTCGAGCTCGACATCCGCGACCGACAGGGGCTGGCTCGGCTCGTCGCAAACGTCCGGCCCGCGGCGATCATCCATTGCGCGGCGCAGCCGTCGCACGATCTGGCGAAGACGCGCACCTTCGACGACTTCGACACGAATGCGGTCGGCACGCTGAACCTGCTCGAGGCGGCGCGCGCGAGCTGTCCGGATTCGCCGTTCGTGTTCCTCTCGACGAACAAGGTCTACGGCGACGCGCCCAACGAGCTCATGCTCGTCGAGCTGCGCTCGCGCTTCGACTACGTGCGCGAGGAGGACCAGCAAGGCATCGACGAGAGCTGCCGCATCGATGCGTCGATGCACAGCCTGTTCGGAGTCTCGAAGGCTGCCGCGGATCTGCTCGTGCAGGAATACGGGCGCTACTTCGGCATGCCGACTGTGTGCTTCCGCGCTGGATGCATGAGCGGGCCGCAGCACGCGGGTGTCGAGCTGCACGGGTTCCTCTCGTGGCTGGTGAAGAGCGCGGTCAGCGGCCGCGAGTACACGATCATCGGTCACGGCGGCAAGCAGGTGCGCGATCAGATCCATGCGCACGACGTGTGCACGGCGATCGAAGCGTGGCTCGAGAAGCCGCTGCCCGCGGCGGTCTACAACCTCGGCGGCGGGCGCGAGAGCAATGCGTCGGTGCTCGAATGTCTGGCGATGGTCGAACAGCTCCTCGGCCGGACCGTCGCGACGCGACGCGAGGACAAGGCGCGCGCCGGCGATCACATCTGCTACATCAGCGACCTGCGGCGCTTCCGCGCGGATCATCCGCGCTGGAGCTTGACGCGCCGCGTGCCGGACATGCTGGAGGAGATGGTGCGCGTGGAGCTCGATGCGCGGAGACTGGCGGTGCCGGCGTGAGTGCGCGGCCGACGTTGCGCATCGCGTTCGCGGACTTCTGGCCGGGCTTCCAGCCGGCGGAGTTCGCGCGGCGCTTCCCGGAGCTCGGGGAGGTCGCGGAGCTGGTCTACGTCGACGACGCGCGCGCGGCGGAGCTCGTCGTGTTCTCGTGTTTCCCTGACGGACGGCGCGCGGCGCGAGTGCGTGACCCGCGCGTGCGGACGGGTACGAACGCCGTCCGACTCTTCTACACGGGCGAGAACCTGCGGCCGGACATGGCAGCGTGTGATTTCGCGATGTCGTTCTGTCGGGACATCGTGGATGAGAGGCATTTGCGCGTGCCGAATTACGTCGGGACGCAGCGGTTGCACGGGTTCGAGAGCGATGCGCTGCTCCGTGCGCCGGCGGATCCGGGTGCGTTGCGGCGTTCGAAGACGCGGTTCTGCACGTACGTGCAGGGGAATCGCGTGCCGATGCGCGAGGAGCTCGTGCTGGCGTTGTCGAAGTACAAGAAAGTCGATTGCGCTGGGCCGTCGCTCAACAACACGGGGTTCGTGGCGGACCGCAAGCGCAAGTACGAGCTCTATCGCGAGAGCAAGTTCGCGGTGACGTTCGAGAACGAGGCGACGGTCGGGTACACGAGCGAGAAGTTGCCGGATGCGTTGCTCACGAACTGCGTGCCGATCTATTGGGGGGATCCGACGGTGACGCTCGACTTCGATCGGCGTTGTTTCGTCCACCGGCGCGACTTCGCGAGCGTCGAGGCGCTCGTCGAGGAGATAACGCGGCTCGATCAGGATGACGCGGCGTATGAGGCCCTGCTCGCGGCGCCGAAGTACGCGGGCGGCGAGCCGCGCGACGGCGCGGACTCGGCGACGCTGCGCGCGTTCTTCGAGCGCGTCATGCGCACTGCGCGGCGCGAAGCGCCGCTCGCGACCGCGGGCGGCGCCTCAAACGCGCGTTGAGGATCTCGGCCGAATCAAGAGACTCGGCGACGGCATTCACGGTCGACGCACGGGTTCCGACGCCGTTCCCATCGTCGCTCCAGCGTGTTGGCCCGTCGTTGCGCGCGCCCTTACGGCGCCCAGGTGATGCTCACGCCGTTCGTGCGATTCGACGTCGCCGGCGGACAGAACGCCGCCACCGCGTTGCGATAGAACGTCTGGTAGTGGAACGTGCCTCCGGCGGGCGGGATCGCGCCGCGCACGCTGATCGAGGGGTCGCCGGGTTGCGGGAACGAGCTCGCGCTCGAAGACACGCGCTTGGTTCCGAGGCGGATGATCGGGCCACCGACGCAACCCAGTCCGTCGTCGATGATCGTCGACGACGTCGCCGTGGCACCCTGGAAGAAGATGGTGACCGATCCTGTCATGCTCGCAGCGCTGAGCGAGACCGAATCGGCGGAAACGCTGGCCGTCCCACTCGCGCCGAGATGCGCTCCACCGGCGAACGCGGAGTTCGCGCATCCATTGCCGGATGAGCCGCTGTTGCCGCATCGGCACGCGCCGCTGGTTCCATCGCCGAAACAGAACGGCGTAAACGTGCTGCCCGCGACGCCCTGATTGTCGCGGACGAACACGTCCCAGCTGCCGTTGGTGTCGCCCGATATCAGATTGCTCGACGCGCTCACGAGCGCCACGCTTTGGCCATCCGCGGAGATCGAGGGCCACTCGCTGTAGCCGTTACCTTCGGCGCCGGCCCCATCGACGCTGACGCGCTCCGTCGCTCCGCTCTGGCGGTCGTGCACGAAGACGTCGGAACTCCCGTTCGTGTCAGCTGACACGAGGTTGGTCGCGACGCTCTGGAATGCCACGTAGCGCCCATCGGTGGAGATCGAAGCCCAAATGCTCTCTTGGTCTCCTTGCGCGCCGACCGAGTCGACGCTGACACGCTCGGTCATGCCGCTCTGGCGATCGTGGACGAAGACGTCGAAGAAGGAATTGGTGTCTCCAGTCACGAGGTTGCTCGCGTCGCCCCAGAACGCCACGAATCGGCCGCCTGCGGAGATCACAGGGTACTGGCTATGACCGTTTGCCTGCAGACCCAATGAATCAACACTGATGCGTGCGGTCGCTCCGTTCTGGCGGTCGTGAACGAACACGTCCGAACTGCCGTTGGTATCGCCGGCGACGAGATTGGATGCGTCGCTGTAGAACGCCACGTAGCGGCCGTCGGCGGAAACGGAAGGGGAACCACTGAACGCATTGCCCTGAACGCCGCTCGAGTCGACGCTGAGGCGCTGCGTCGTGCCGCTCTGGCGGTCCCGCACGAAGACGTCCACGGCCCCGTTCGTGTCGCCCGGGACCAGACTGCTGGCGTTACTCTCGAACGCGACAAACCGGCCATCTGCTGAGATCGACGGCCCGTCACTGGAACCATTCGCCTGGTTGCCCGACGAGTCGACGCTGATGCGCTCGAGCACGCCGTTCTGGCGATCCCGGACGAACACATCTCCGGCGCCATTGGTGTCTCCGGGGACGAGATTCGTCGCTAGGCCCCAGAATGCAACGAACCGACCGTCCGCCGATATCGCGGGATTGTAGGTGTCCCAATTCCCTTGTGCCCCGAACGAGTCGACGCTGACGCGCTCGACCATGCCGCTCTGGCGGTCGTGGACGAACACGTCAGGGCAGAGATTCGTGTCCCCGGGGACGAGGTTGGTGGCTTCGCTATGGAACGCCACATAGCGGCCGTCAGCGGAGATCGCGGGCGAGTAGCTATGCCCGCTCCCCTGAACTCCAGCGGAGCTCAGACTGACACGCCGCGTCACCTGCGCGATGGCAGGCGTCGCGGCCAACGCCGACACGGCTCCCGCTGCAAGGACTTGCCGCACGCTCGCTTTTCGTGAACTCGCGCGCGTCGCCATCGTTTCTCTACCTTTCCGTCCAGCGCTCGGGGTCGAACTCCGTGCACCAACGACACTCAGCCGCGCCCCAGCGATGGATGCGTTGGCGCTGCCGCGATCCGTTCGATCGTGTGCGTTGGCGGAGCCCGCTGCTCGTCGTCGCGACCTCAAATACGCACACGAATCGATGCCTGAGGGTGAGATCGTCGCATCACTGTGCATAGCGAATGCGCTGAAGGCAAATGTGCCAGGGGAGTTTCGATACTTGGCAACCACTCGTGGCGAATGGATGCGAGCCCTTTGGCATACCACCCTGCGGATCGGAGGTGGTTCCGGTATCTCCGCGAGCAGCCCGCATCCGCAGCGGGAGATGGACGAGTAACGACCGCTAGTGCTTCAGGGACGGGATGTGGGGGAGGATCGCGTCGAGCAGGGCTTGGGCGAGGAGGACGTGGCCGCAGTCGGAGGATTCGCCGTCTTCGAGGAAAAGATCGGTGGGTTGGATGCCGCCGCGCAGGACGCCTTCGTAGAACGCGAGGCGGCCTTGGACGACGTCGATGTGCTCGAGGTCGCAGGCGATCTCGACGGCCTTCTGGTAGTAGTGCATCACCGGCGAATCGAGCGGGCCGCCGGGTTTGTGCGGGATGAGGAGGACGTAGAGCTTGCCGCCGTCCTCGCGCACTTCGGTGGCGAGCTGGATGAGGTTGTCGCGCATGTCCGGCGGGGCGACTCGGCGCACGCCGGGGCTGTCGAACGTGCCGACGGTGCGCGCGAGGCGCAGCTCCTGGAGCTCGTTCTCGCGCTCGCGCCAGCCGTCCTCGAAGTAGAGATGGTCGAGCCAGGCGAGCGCTTGCACGATGCGCGCGTGGTTGCGCAGCGGGCTGAAGAACGAGGTGTCTTCGGCGGGCATCGCGAGCCCTTGCACGATGCGTGAATCGTCCGACGCGCAACGTGGAGCTTGCGTGTGCTCGTGCAGGCCGGTGTACGCGCTGATCACGATGTCGGGGTGGTAGCGGCGCACGTCGAGGCGGTAGCGCTCCAATCCCTGCCGGATCGTCGAGCCCATGATCGCGGCGTCGAGCACGTCGGCCTCGATGCCGTGCTCCGCGAGCAGGCGCACGAGCAACGCGGAGTAGGTGTCGTTCCACGCGACTCCGTCGCCGAACGTGCTCGACGGGCCGAGCGTCGCGATGCGCAGCACGCCCGGACGCTTGTCGAGCGGGAGGCGCGGACCGCGGAAACCCTCGGCGTTCACCGTCTCGTCGCGCGTCCACGGGATGCGCGCGCCGGGGCGCGGGCGCCAGATGCGCTCTCGATCGAGCACGTGCAGGCCGGTGGGGGAGCGCAGCTCCTCGTCGCGTTCCTTGCTCCACACGATCGTGCGTCGAGCGTCGGAGAGGAACTCGAACTGCGCGAGATGCAACGCGAGCTCGCAGGCGCCGACGAAGAGCGCGGCGAGGCCGATCCAGAGCATGACGCGCGTTGGATTGCGGAGGACCGGCATGAGGGCGGCACGCAGCGTAGTCGACGAGCCGCGCGCGCGCGAGCCGCTCGAGCCTCGGCGCGCGCGTCGGGTGCGCGAGCCGCGCGCGGCGACGGTTCGGAGCGCGCGTCGCGATGGCGGATGCTGGGCGAGCTCAGCGACGGCGCCGGGGTGAACTCGCGCTGGCGCGCTGCGGACGGGCGGTCGACGGCTGTCCGCGCACCGAGGTCCAATGCCACCAGTCGCGCAGCTCGCTCGGCAAGCTCGGCTCCTCGGCCTGCGCGATCGCGCAACGCAGCGCGTCCTCGACGCACGGGTCCTGCTTCGAGCGCGTCAGTCGCTGCAAGCGCTCGTAGAGCTCGACCGGCTGCTCGCCGACGAGATCGCCGACGCGTCGAAAGCCGAGCTGCACGAAATCGCGCGCCATCTCGAGGCCGATCGAGCCCAGGCGCTGGAAGTCGGCCAGCGCCGCGATCTCCGCGCAGCGCGCGGGCGGGATCGCGCCGTGCACGCGGTGGTGCAAGGCGTCGGCGCCGAGATCGGCGAGTTCGATGAGCGTGATCCCCGCCGAGCGCAACGCAGCGCGCTCGTCGTCATCGAGATCGAGCTTGGGCGGTTTCGCCGGAGCGGGTCGTTTCGTCGTGGAACTGCTGCGGCGAGCGGCGGAGATTGCGCTCGCGTCCATCGGGAGCGCGCGACGCGCTCTCTCCCGCGTCGAAACCGGCGTCGCACGCTTCGACGATGCCGGCTCGCGCAGCGCTCGTTCGCGCTTCGCGGGGCCGAGCTCGTCCTCGCGCGCCGATTCGGCGACGACGCGCGCCAGGAAGTCCTCGAGCGTGCGTCCGGGCGCGTCGGTGAAACGTTCCTCGAGAGAGCGCGCGTGCTGCATGCGATCGATGCGAAAGCTGCGGAAGTCCTCGCGCAGCTCGCACCAGGCCGCGAGCGTCCACACCTTGCCCCAGAAGAAGAGCCCGAGCGGCCGCACGCGCCGCTGCGTGAGCTCGCGCGTCGCGCTCTCGTACTCGAAGGCGAGCACGCGCTGCTCCTCGAGCGCCGCGCGGATCGCAGGCAGCGCGGCGTGCGCGTCCTTCGACACGGCGGCGTCGGGCGCGAACACGCGCGTCGTGCCCAAGCGGGCTTTCAAGGGCTCGGGCAGCACCTGTTCGACCTTGCCGAGCGCACTGCGCGCCGCGCGCGCGAGCTCCGAATCGGTCCAGGTCGTCACCAGACGCGCGCCGACGACCAGCGCCTCGATCTCGAAGCGATCGAACATCAGCGGCGGAAGATCGAAGGCGGCCGGGAGAACGTAGCCGACGCCCGCTTCGCCCTCGATCGGAATGCCGTTGGCCATGAGATCGGCGATGTCGCGGTAGACGGTGCGCTCGCTGACCTCGATCTCCGCCGCGATGCGCGCCGCGGTCGTGACCCGACCGCGACGAAGGATCTGCACCAGCTGGAAGAGTCGGTCGGCGCGGCGCATCGTCGTCTCAGCGTACCGACGTCGCGAGCTCGGGTGCGATCGGGATCGGATGCGACACGAAGAGCAGCACGCCGATCGGATCGCGCGTGATCATCATGCGTGCGCCCCACGGCTGATCGGCGGGAGCCTGCACGATCGGCGCGCCGGATTTCACGAGCGCGGCGTGCGCGGCGTCGACGTCCTCGACGCGGAAGCTGAAGCTCACACCAGCGCCGCTGAAGCTCTCGGGCGCCATCTCGTCCGGCGCCATGAAGCCGATCTCGGGCGAGCCGGAGGCTCCCGCGCGCAGCCCGAGGTAGTGCTCGTGATCGAAGCTGACCTGGAAGCCGAAGTGGCGCACGTAGAACTCGCGCGCGGCGCGCAGGTTGGAAGTCGTGACGATGGGCGTGACGTTCTGGATGTTCATGGTCGATGTTCCTCGGGCCCGGGGTTCGTCGGGCACGCGGAGCACTCTGCACGGGCGCTCCTGACAGCGTGGTGTCAGCAGCCTTGCGAAAACACAGCCGAATCGAGCCGCGCGACAGCCTCGAACGCCTCCGAAGTTGCCAAACCGATCGCGGAGCGCGACCTTGGCGCCGGATGAAGTCCCCGCAACCGCTGCTCGTCTCTCTCCTCGCGACGCTGCTGGCGTCGGCCTGCGCCACGATGCACTCCACGAAGTCCGCCGAGCTCGCTTTCGCCAAGGATCGCCAGAGTCACGCCGAGCCCGAGCGCGTGCGCGTGACGCACGTGAGCCTCGATCTCTCGATCGACATGTTGAAGAAGGTCGTCTCCGGCACGGCCAGGCTCTCGCTCGCGCGCGCGGATCGGGGCGCGCCGCTCGTGCTCGACGTGCAGGGGCTCGCGATCGAGAGCGTGAAGGGCGAGGACCGCCCCGAAGGCACCGACCGGCGCTTCGACATCGGTCCCGAGGACAAGAACCTCGGCTCGGCGCTCACGATCGCGCTCGCGCCCGGCGACGAGAGCGTGACGATCGCGTACCACACCGGCGAGCGCGCAGACGCGCTGCAGTGGCTCGCTCCGTCGCAGACCGCGGGCAAGCGCGAGCCTTTCCTCTTCACGCAAGGCCAGTCGATCTTCACGCGCACGTGGATCCCGTTGCAGGATTCACCCGGCGTGCGCGTGACCTACGACGCGCGCGTGCGCGCCCCCGAGGGCTTGACCGTCGTGATGAGCGCGGAACAGCTCGGCAAGCAATCCGACGGCGCCTTCCACTTCCGTCTCACGCATCCGATCCCGTCGTACCTGATCGCGCTCGCGTGCGGCGAGCTCGCGTTCCGTCCGGTGTCGCAGCGCTGCGGCATCTGGGCCGAGCCGAGCGTCGTCGACGGTGCACGCGCGGAGTTCGAGGACACCGAGACGATGGTGCGCGCGGCCGAGGAGCTCTTCGGTCCGTACCGCTGGGGCCGTTACGACCTGATCGTGCTCCCGCCCGCGTTTCCGTTCGGCGGCATGGAGAATCCGTGCCTGACCTTCGCGACGCCGACGGTGCTCGCGGGCGACAAGTCGCTCGTCTCGCTCGTCGCGCACGAGCTCGCGCATTCGTGGTCGGGCAACCTCGTGACCAACGCGACGTGGCGCGACTTCTGGCTCAACGAGGGGTTCACCGTCTTCTTCGAGCAGCGCATCATGGAGAAGGTCTACGGCGTCGAGCGCGCGCGCATGGAGTGGCGCCTCGCCGTCGACGACTTGAAGCGCGAGATGAAGGAGCTCGAGCCGTGGGCGCAGGCGCTGCACCTCGAGCTCGGCGAGCGTCACCCCGACGACGGCTTCTCGGGCGTGCCGTACACGAAGGGCGCGGCGTTCTTGAAGCGCGTCGAGCAGCTCTACGGCCGCCCGCGCTTCGACGTGTTCCTGCGCAAGTGGTTCGACGCGCACTCGTTCCAGAGCGTGACGACGGAGACCTTCGTTGCGTTCCTGCAGAGAGAGCTCTTCGCGCAGGATCCCAAGCTCGCGAGATCGATCGACCTGCACGTGTGGCTCGACGAGCCGGGCCTGCCGAGCGACGTGCCGCTCGAGCCGACGACCTCGCTCGAGCGCGTCGATCGCGAGATCGCGCGCTGGAAGGAGACGCGCGACGCGAGCAAGCTCGAGACGCAGGGTTACGTGACGCAGCAGTGGCTCCACCTGCTCGAAGGCATCGCGAGCGAGCTCGACGCGACGTCGATGGCCGCGCTCGACAAGCGCTTCCACTTCACCCCGATCGGCAACTGCGAGATCGCCGACGTGTGGTTGCGCCTCGCCATCCAGCACGACTACCACCCGGCCGACGCGCGCATCGAGGAGTTCCTGATGACGATCGGCCGCCGCAAGCTGCTCGAACCGCTCTACAAGGAGCTCTCGAAGACTCCCGCCGGCCTGACGCGCGCGAAAGCGATCTACGCGAGCGCCCGCCCGCGCTACCACGCGATGACGAGCGCGACGATCGACGAGATCCTCGACAAGGCGGGTGGGGCCAAGGCGAAGTGACGGTTGGATCGCCAGGCCGTGAGCGCGAGGCGTTCACGCGGCCGGGGGCGTCGCGTGCGCGATCCGCGCGCGCGGACGAGTTCGCCGGAACGAGTCCTCGCGACAGCGACTTTCGACGACGCCGGTATCGCGGAGGTCTCGAGCGGCGCTCGCGGCCATCGCGCTACGCAGCGCTACGCACTTGGAGAGTCCGGGACTCGCCCATCGGAGCCTGGGTTGCGAACGCCAAGAGCCGATCCTGATGGATAAGTCGGACATGCGATGTCCGATTCATCCCCGAGCATGTTGACGGCCACGACCGAGCTCGCGATTCGCGCCCTGATCCTGATCGGACTGGCGGCGGAGGAGACGCCTGTTCCTCCGCGCCGGCTCGCGCAAACGCTCGCGTGCTCTCCGAGCTACCTGAGCAAGACCCTGGGGCACCTGGTGCGCGGCGGGATCCTGCGCTCGGTGCGCGGTGCGCGCGGCGGCGTCGTGCTCGCCCGCGAGCCCGCCAGCATCACTCTGCTCGAGATCGTGGAGGACTGCCAGGGCGCGATCCTGGGCGACTACTGCCGGGGAATCCGAGCCGACGAAGTGGCGATGTCCTGCCGCTACCACCGCGTGATGGCGGAGCTCCATGGACAGATCGTGCGCACGTTGTCGGGCTGCACGCTCGCCGAGCTCTTGACCTGTCCCGCGCCGATGCTGCGCGGCCGCAGCGCCCCGCGAGTCGACTGCAGGATGAATTTCTCGGGCATCGAAGTGTTGCTCGAGGCGAGGAAACGAGGGCCGAAGCGATGACGCGTGATCGAAGCGGACCGTCGAGCTCGTTGTCGGAGATGAAACCGGACAAGTCGTCTCCGACTCCGATCGGAGTGGCCGACCCGGGTGGAAGCTCCTCCTTCGCAGGCGTTCCGGGTCGGTCGCTCGAACGATTCGACCCCGAGAACGAGCCGCAATGGGCCGCCGCCGGACGCAAAGTCGCCCAGCGCAATTTGTGGATCTCGATCCCCTGTCTCATGTGCGGGTTCGCGATCTGGATGTACTGGTCGATCATCACGGTCCAGATGCAGAAGCTGGGTTTCGTCTTCGACGCGGATCCCGGACGCAACAAGGAGCTCTTCTATGCACTGAGCGCGATCGCGGGACTCGCCGGCGCGACGCTGCGTATTCCCAATTCGTTCCTCATCGCGTTGGCGGGCGGTCGCAACGTCGTGGCGACGACGACGGCGCTCCTGATCCTGCCCGCGCTCGGCACAGGGATCGCGCTGCGCGATCCGAGCACGAGCTACGGCGTGTTCGCGCTGCTCGCGGCGCTCTCGGGCCTCGGCGGAGGCGCCTTCGCGTCGTCGATGTCCAACATCAGCTTCTTCTTCCCCAAACGCATGCAGGGCCTTGCGCTCGGACTGAATGCGGGGCTGGGCAATCTCGGCGTGAGTGTCATGCAGGTGCTCTTGCCGTACGTGATGAGCTTCGCGCTCTTCGGCGCGCTCGGCGGCGAAGGGCGCGCGCTCGGTCAGGCCACGACGTGGGTCCAGAACTGCGGGCTGGTGTGGGTCCCGATCCTGCTGATGCTGGCGCTCGTCGCCTGGCTCGCGATGGACAACCTGCCACAGCACTGCACGAGCGGCACCGCGCTGGCCTTGGCTCGCATGTTCGGCTTGCTCGTGCTCGGATTCGCCGGCGCGGGAACGGGGCTCTACCTGCTCGTCGGCCGCGGCTGGAACATGTGGATCGTCCTGCCGCTGACGATCGTTCTGACGCTGGCGCTGATGCGTTTCCTGACGCCGAAGAGCGTGACGCAAGGGCTCGTGCGCCAGTTCGCGATCTTCCGCAACAGGCACAACTGGGTGATGACGTGGCTGTACGTCATGACCTTCGGCTCGTTCATCGGTTACTCGGCTGCGTTCCCCAAGCTCATCCAGGACGTCTTCGGCTACCTGCCCGACGGCACGATCAATCCGCACGCACCCAATCCCTTCGCGTATGCGTGGCTCGGACCGCTGGTGGGTTCGATCGCGCGGCCGTTCGGCGGCTGGCTCTCCGACAAGGTCGGCGGTGCGCGCGTCACGCATTGGGACACAGCGTTGATGGTCGTCGCCGCGCTGGGCGCGGCGTGGTGCATCCAGTCCGCCGGACATGCACAGAATCCCGAGACGTGGTTCACGCCGTTCCTGCTGCTCTTCCTGGTCCTGTTCGTCGCGGCTGGGATCGGCAACGGGTCGACGTTCCGAATGATCCCGATCATCTTCGCGAAGGAGCTGGCCGGCCCGGTATTGGGCTGGACCTCGGCGGTCGCGGCGTACGGTGCCTTCATCATCCCGACCGTCTTCGGCGCACAGATCAAGGCCAGGACGCCGGAGTACGCGCTCTACGCATTCGCCATCTACTACGTCACCTGTTTGGCCGTGAACTGGTGGTTCTACGCGCGCAAGGGCGCAGAAGTGCCCTGCTAGGAGGCCAGCGTGCAAAGACAAGGGATCCATCGCGTCTGCCTGGTGCTCGCACTGATCGCGCTGGCCCCTGGCGAACAAGCGCGAGCGCAGGAGCAAGCGCAGGAGCAAGCACAAGTACAAGTTCAAGAGCCGCCGAAGCCCGCCGTCGACACGTCGGGACGGCTGTTCGTGAATCGCTGTACCGGCTGTCACACCATCGGCCGCGGAACCTTGACCGGCCCCGATCTCACGAAGGCGATCACGTGGCGCGAGGCCGATCTCGAGATTGCCATCGTGCGCATGCAGGAGAAGGCGGGCCCTTTGGCGAAGGACGAAATCGCGGGCCTGATCGCTTTCCTCAAGGACCCGGCGGTGAACGACCGCATCGCCGCCGAGGACGCGCGCATCGCTCAGCTGTTCGCGGCCCAGCTCGAGCCTCCGAGTGCCGCGGCCGGAGAGCGTCTGTTCCGCGGGGAAGACGTCCTCGCGAACGGCGGCATGGCCTGTCTCGCGTGCCACCGCATCGGCGACGTCGGTGGCGGCACTCTCGGGCTCGATCTCACGGGCGTTTTCGGACGGATGGGTCGCACCGGCCTGCTTTCCGCGCTCGAGAAAGCGCCCTTCAAGGTGATGGCTCCCGTCTACCGCGACAAGCCGCTCACGCGGCAGGAGATCCTGCACATCGTGCGCTGGATCGAAACGATGGATGCCCGCCCCGTCACCCCGAGGTCCGATCGGATGCTGCCCGCGGCAGCCTCTTGCGCTGCGATCTTCCTGGCTGCGCTCGTGGTGGGGACTCGCAGTTCGAAACGAACGGGTGTGCGTGAAGCGCTCGCTTCGCGGAGACGCTCATGACTTGGATTCAAGACATCTTCGATCCCGAGCGACGCACCTGGGAGGACTTCTACCGCAACCGCTGGTCGTCGGACCGCATCGTGCGCAGCACGCACGGGGTCAATTGCACCGGCTCGTGCAGTTGGAACATCCACGTCAAGAACGGAATCGTGACGTGGGAGATGCAGGCGCTCGATTACCCCGTTTTCGATCGCAAGATTCCGCCGTACGAGCCGCGCGGCTGCCAGCGCGGGATTTCGTACTCGTGGTACGTCTACAGCCCGCTGCGCGTGAAGTATCCCTACGGCCGCGGGGCGCTGCTCGATCTGTGGCGGGCGGCCAAACGCGCGCATCCGGGTGACACGGTCGCGGCGTGGAAATCGATCGTCTCCGATCCGGAGAAGAAGCAGAGCTATCAGCGCGCGCGCGGCAAGGGCGGATTCCGGCGCATGTCGTGGGACGAAGCCCATGAGCTGCTCGCGGCGGCCAATATCAGCACGATCCAGGAATACGGACCCGATCGCATCGCCGGCTTCTCGCCGATTCCGGCCATGTCGATGGTGAGCTACGCGGCCGGCGCGCGCTTCGTCCAGCTGCTGGGCGGCATCAGCCTCTCCTTCTACGACTGGTACTGCGATCTTCCGCCGGCATCGCCCGAGATCTGGGGCGAACAGACCGACGTCGCCGAGAGCGCGGACTGGTACCACTCCGATTTCATCGCGGTCGTCGGCTCGAACGTCTTGATGACGCGCACGCCCGACGCGCATTACCTGGTCGAGGCGCGCCATCGCGGCGCCAAAGTGGTCGTCTTCGCACCCGACTTCAATCAGACGGCCAAGGTCGCGGACGAGTGGGTGCCGATCCACCAGGGACAAGACGGCGCGTTCTGGATGGCGGTCGGCCACGTGATGCTGCAGGAAGCGTACGTCGATCGACAGGTGCCGTACTTCCTGGACTACGTGAAGACGTACACGGACGCACCGTTCCTCGTGACGCTTCGGCCCAACGCGGACGGGACGTTCACGGCGGGCTCGCTCCTGCGCGCGAGCGACATGGCCGAGAGCGCGCAAGTCGAGAATGCCGAGTGGAAGTTCTTCGTGCTCGACGCCGCCGGAGCGCTGAAGCTGCCGCTGGGCACCGTCGGACATCGCTGGCAGAAGAAGAAGGGCGAGTGGAACCTCGACCTGCGTGAACCCGCGAGCGGCGAACGCATCGAGCCCGTGCTCTTCCTGGGCTCGCACGCGGAGCAGGTGCTCGAGGTCTCGTTCGCCGACTTCTCCGAGGCGACGAACGAAAAGCGCATCCGGCGCGGCGTCCCGGCCAAGCGAGTCGAAACGAGGAACGGCCCGGTGTGGGTCACGACCGGGCTCGAGCTGCTGGTGTCGCAGTACGGCGTGCGACGCGGATTCCCGGGCGAGTGGCCGCGCGGCTACGAGGACGGCGACGCCCCGTACACGCCGGCGTGGCAGGAGCGCTTCACGGGCGTCAAGAGCTCCGTGGTCGTGCGCTTCGCGCGCGAGTGGCTGCGTACCGCCGAGAAGAGCCGCGGACGCTGCAGCGTCATCATCGGCGCCGGCGTCAACCACTGGTACCACAACAATCTGATCTACCGCGCCGTGATCGTGCCGCTGATGCTCGGCGGTTGTGTGGGAAAGAACGGCGGTGGCTGGAACCACTACGTCGGCCAGGAGAAGCTCGCTCCGCAGGCGTCCTGGGCTCCGATCGCCTTCGCGATGGACTGGGGTGGACCGCCGCGCCTGATGAATGCGCCGTCGTTCCATTACGTGAATTCGGATCAATGGCGCTACGACGCGAGCTTCAACGAGATGTGCCCCGTGGCGGATGGGCAGCATCCGCTCGCCCGCGGACACACGATCGACAAACAGGCCTTGGCCGTGCGGCTCGGCTGGCTGCCGTGCCAGCCGCAGTTCACGGAGTCCAATTTCGACGTCGTACGCGCCGCGGAGCAGGCTGGCGCTCAGTCCGACGCCGAGGTCGTCGCGCACGTCGTGAAGCGCTTGAAGGACCGTTCACTGCTCTTTGCGATGGAGGATCCCGACGATCCCAAGTGCTTCCCGCGCATCTTCTACATCTGGCGCGGCAACGCGCTCCTGTCGTCGGCCAAAGGCCACGAGTACTTCCTCAAGCACTACCTGGGCACGCACAACAATGCGATCGCCGAGGAACGCGCCGGCGCCGACGTGCACGACGTGAAGTGGCACGAGCGAGTCGACACTGGAAAGATGGACCTGGTCGTCGACCTGAACTTCAGGATGGACAGCTCGGCGCTCTACTCGGACATCGTCCTCCCGGCCGCGACGTACTACGAGAAGAACGACCTCAACTCGACGGACATGCATTCGTTCATCCACCCCCTGCAGGCGGCCGTGCCGCCGTGCTGGGAGTCGAAGAACGACTGGGAGATCTTCAAGGGGCTCGCTTTGGCGACGCAGGAGCTGGCCAAGCGGCACCTGCCGCATCCGATCAAGGACATCGTCGCCACCCCGTTGCAGCACGACACCCCGGCGGAGATCACGCAGCCGCACATCCGCGACTGGCGCAAGGGCGAGTGCGACGCGATTCCCGGCAAGACGATGCCCAACTTGAGCGTCGTGATGCGCGACTACACGCGCGTCCACGACAAGTTCATCTCGCTGGGTCGCGTGTTCCGTGATGCGGGCCTGGGCATGCACGGCACGAAGTACGAGGTCGCGGATCTGTACGACGCCTATCTCACGGAGCATGCGACGGAGACCTTCGGCGGAGTGACGTATCCATCGCTGTCGCTGGATCGCGACGTGTGCGAAGTCATCCTGCATTTCGCGCCGGAAACCAATGGCGAGCTGGCCTTCCGCGCTTTCGAGGCGGAATCGCACAAGACCGGCATCGACCACACGCATCTGGCGGCTCCGAACCGCTCCGTGCGCATCACTTTCGCCGACGTGATCAGCCAGCCGCGCCGGCTCCTGACGACGCCGTTCTGGACCGGGATCACCAACGGACCGCGCACGTACTCGGCGTTCTGCCAGAACCTCGAGGAGCGCATTCCCTGGCGCACGCTCACGGGTCGGCAGCACTTCTATCTCGATCACGAGGCCTACGTCGCATTTGGCGAGAACCTGCCGACCTTCAAGCCGCGGCCCGAGGCGGCCAGCGTCACGCGCGACCTCGAGCGTTCGCGTGTCCCGGGTGGCTCGCTGGTCCTGAACTACCTGACGCCGCACGGCAAATGGGGCATCCACTCGACCTACGGCGACACGCTGCGCATGAAGACTCTCTCGCGCGGCATAGAGCCGGTGTGGATCAACGACCGCGACGCCGGGCTGCTCGGCGTCGAGGACAATGATTGGGTCGAGGTCTACAACGACCACGGCGTCGTTTGCACGCGCGCGTGCGTCAGCGCGCGCATCCCGCGCGGACTGTGCTTCATCTACCACGCGCCGGAACGGACGCTCTCGGTGCCGAAGTCGCCCGAACGAGGCGGCAAGCGCGCCGGCGGGCACAACAGCCTGACGCGTGTCCGGTTGAAGCCGCTCTTCATGATCGGCGGCTACGCGCAGTTCTCCTACGCCTTCAACTACTGGGGTCCGCCGGGCGTGAATCGCGACACGTTCGTCGTCGTCAAGAAACTCGCGCAGCCGGAGTTCTGACCATGGACGTTCGCGCTCAGGTTGCGATGGTGTTCCACCTCGACAAGTGCATTGGGTGTCACACGTGCAGCGTCGCCTGCAAGAACGTATGGACCGATCGTCCGGGCGCCGAATACATGTGGTGGAACAATGTCGAGACGAAGCCGGGCACCGGCTATCCGACGCGTTGGGAGGATCAGGAGCGCTACAAGGGCGGGTGGAAGCTCGACAGGGGTGGCGAACTCGCTCTGCGCTCGCAAACCAAGCTCGACTCGTTCATCAAGCTCTTCTACAACCCCAATCAACCCGGCCTGGACGACTACTACGAGCCCTGGACCTATCGCTACGGGGATCTCTTCGATGCCGCGGCGGGAGACGATCAACCCACTGCGGTCCCGATCTCGCAGATCACCGGCGAGGAAATGAAGATCGAGAGCGGGCCGAATTGGGACGACGACCTTTCCGGCTCTCCGCTGTACGCGGAGAACGACTTGAACCTGGAGTCGTTGAGCGACGAGGATCGTGCCGGACTGTTCGAGGTCGAGCGCATCTCGATGATGTACCTGCCGCGCATCTGCAATCACTGCGCGAATCCAAGCTGCGTCGCCTCGTGCCCGTCAGGTGCGCTCTACAAGCGCGGAGAAGACGGCATCGTCCTGATCGACCAGGACAAGTGCCGCGGCTGGCGCGCCTGCGTGTCGGCGTGCCCGTACAAGAAGATCTACTACAACTGGAAGACCGGGAAGTCGGAGAAGTGCATCCTGTGCTTCCCGCGCCTCGAGACCGGTCAGGCTCCGGCATGCTTCCACTCGTGCGTCGGACGCATCCGGTACCTCGGCGTGCTCCTGTACGACGCCGAGCGCGTCGCCGAAGCGGGCCAGGTGCCCGACGCAGCGTTGGTGGAGTCCTATCGCAGCTGCCTGCTCGACCCGAACGATCCCGACGTGCGCGCCGCGGCGCGCATGAGCGGCGTGAGCGAGGAGTTCATCGTCGCCGCGCGCTCCTCGCCGGTGTGGAAGTACGTGATGGAGTGGAAGCTCGCGCTGCCGCTGCACCCGGAGTTCCGCACGTTCCCGATGCTCTTCTACGTCCCCCCGCTCATGCCGATCATGGGCAAGGTCGAAGGCGGAATCTACGAGCACGACGCCCAGGGTCTCTTCGGTGATTTCGAATCGGCGCGTATTCCGATCCAGTACCTGGCCAACCTCTTCGCCGCTGGCAATCGCCAGTTGATCGAGGGCGTGCTCAAGAAGCTGATCGCGGTGCGCCATTTCAAGCGCTCGCAGGGACACGACGACGTCGATCATGCGAAACGCCTCCTCCGCGAAGCTCAATTGTCGCCCGAGCAGGCGGAGGGAATCTACGAGTTGACCGCGATCGCCAGCATGCACGAGCGCTACGTCCTGCCGCCGATCCAGCGCGAGGAGGCGCTGCCCGCGGGCTGTTCGGCCGAGCACTGCAAAGGCTCGTGCGGACTGGGCCAGACCGAGGCGCCGGAGCGAGGAGGTTGACCGTGATCGGACTCGTCAGCGAGCAAGTCGCCCAGCTGGCCCTCATCGCCGGACTGTTCGAGTATCCGCGCGCCGGTTTCATCGCCGACGCGCAGCGCGCCGCGCGCGAGGCTTCGGACGAGGCGGCCAGGCAGCACCTTTCCGAGTTCGCGAACGAGATCGGCGCCCTGCAGCCGGAGCTGCTCGAGGAGGCTCACGTACGCACGTTCCTGGTCGCGCCGGCCTCGGCTCCGTATGTCGGAGTGCATCTTTTCGGCGAGGAGAGCTTCAAGCGCGCGCAATTCATGGCGCAGCTCGTCGAGCACTTCCGCCGCGTCGGCTTCGAGGCCGGGAACGAGCTGCCGGATCACGTCGCCGTCCTCCTGCGCTTCGCACGCCATCTCGATGCGGACGAGCGCGCGGATCTCATGCGCTGGTGTCTGGCGCTCCCGGTGACGGCCATGCACGCGTCGCTGGCAGAGACGCGCAATCCGTACCGGCATCTCCTGGCGGGACTGAAAGCGTGCATCGCGCCGGAAGGCGTGCCCGAGAGCGTGCGTGCGTCGATCGCTCGCACGGCGCAGGCGCCCGACCAGGACGGTTGCTCGGGATGTTCCGTCAAGCACGGAGAAGATGAGCCATGATCCAGACATTCCTGCTCGTCGGTCTGCCCTACGCGGCGGTGCTGATTTGCGTGCTCGGATCGATATGGCGTTTCCGATCGAAGCGCTTCAGCTACTCAGCGCTCTCCTCGCAGTTTCTCGAGGATCGGCAGCTCCTGTGGGGCTCGGCACCGTGGCACGTCGGCCTCTTCGTCGTGCTCGCGGGCCACGCGCTCGCGTTCTGCCTGCCCGGTGTGTGGGCCAGCCTGATGTCGAATCGCGGTGTCCTCCTGAGTGTCGAGGTGCTCGGCATGGGAGCCGCGCTGCTTGCGATTCTCGGACTCCTCGTTCTCGCGCTGCGCCGCTTGCGCAACAGTCGCGTCCAGGCGGTCACGACGCCGCTCGATCTCGTCGTGCTCGCCATCCTGCTCACGCAGCTCGTGCTGGGTCTCTTGACCGCGATGCTGCATCGCTTTGGAGCCTCATGGTCGACCGGCACGGCGGCGCCGTACCTGTTGAGTCTGCTGACGTTCCGGCCGGATCCGACGCTGGTCGCCGACCTGCCGGCTCTGGTGCAGACGCACCTGGCGCTCGCCTGGGTGGTCCTGATCCTGGTGCCGTTCTCGCGCCTCGTGCACCTGTTCTCGTTGCCCGTGCTGTATCTGTTCCGCGCCCCGTTGGTCGTCGTGTGGGCGAATCCGAGGCGCTTCGAGCGCGCGACGGCGTTCGTGCAGCGCATCGAGGCGCGCCGCTACTTCTTGCGCGCTGCGACGGGGCTCGCGGCGGGCGGGTCGCTGCTCGCGGTCGGCACGTTCAACCAGTTCGCGCACTTCTTCTTCGGCCCGCGCGCAAGCGAGAAGGAGTCGGCCGGGCTGATGGAGAAGAAGCTCGCGCAGCTGGAGCAGAACGCGACGCAGAAGAAGCTCGAGCTGGAGCGCATCCGCCAAGCACACATCCGCGTCGCCAAGCTGTCGGAATTGAATGCCAAGAAAGGGCGCTACTTCGTCGACTACGAGATGCGGCCGGCGCTCGCATTCCGTGGCGACGACGGTCTGCCCGTGCTGCGCTCGGCGAAGTGCACGCACTTGGGTTGCACGGTGGGTAGCGATGTCGACGCCCAGGGCCGCATCCTCTGTCCGTGCCACGTCTCGTACTTCGACGTGAAGAGCGGGCGGCCGAACGATGGCGCGCCAGCGAAGGAGCCCCTGCCCGCCATCGGCTGGGTGTTGATGGACGCCGACCTGAACATGGTCGCCAGCCGCTCGCCGGACGGTGAAGTGCACGGCAAGCTGGACCCGGCGCAGCTCGAGCACCTCGATGTCTACATCGCCAAGCGCGAGGAGCGGAGGCCGGCGTGAAACTCCACGACATCGCGGGGCGCACGGCGGAATTCGCGCGCGATCGCTTCCCGGTCGCGAAGCTCAATCCCGAATCGATGCTGACGAAGAAGGTGGTCCCGGTCCACCGCATGAGCTGGGCCTACTACCTGGGCGGTCTGGCGCTCTTCTTCTTCCTCGTGCAGGTCGTCACGGGACTGATGCTGCTCTTCTACTATCAGCCGACCGTGAGCGATGCGCACGCGTCGGTCGAGTACATCACCCAGCACGTGAGCGGCGGGGCGCTCGTGCGCAACCTCCACGCCTGGAGCTCGTCGGCGATGATCCTGACGATCATCGTGCACGTCCTCACGACCTTTGCGATGAAAGCCTTCGCGAAGCCGCGCGAGATCACCTGGGTCACAGGCGTGGCGCTGGCGCTGCTCGTCTTCGGTTTCGGCTTCACGGGATATCTGCTGCCGTGGAACCAGATCGCCGTCAACGCGACGAAAGTCGGTCTGCAGTCGATCGAAGCGGTCGGTCAATACCTGCCCGGAGAGATGGCGACCTGGCCGACGTACGTGCGCGAGACGATTCAAGGCGAAGCCGCCGTCGGGCAGGCGACCTTGTCGCGCTTCTATGCATTGCACGTCATCGTGCTGCCGTTCTTGGTGGCCGGACTGCTCGCCCTGCACCTCTTCCAGGTCCAGATCCACGGCATGAGCCGCGGTGTCGACGGCGAGAGCCACAAGAGCGAGAAGTTCTTCCCGTTCTTCGTCATCAAGGACCTGTCGGTGTGGGGCGTGGCGTTCCTGGTGCTGTTCGTGCTCGGCGCGTGCCTGCCGTTCGAGTCGTTCTTCGCCTACCCGCTGATGGAGCCCTTCGATCCGCTCGGCTCGACGCCGGAAGGCATCAAGCCGGAGTGGTATTTCTTCTTCGTCTACTATCCGCTCGAGCTCCTGCCGTACTGGGCGGTGATGCTCGGCATGACCGCCGCAATCGTCGGGTTGTTCTTCGCGCCGTGGCTCTTGCGCGGCGCGACTCGAAGGACGTTGCGCGCCATCGCGATCGCGGCGGCACTGTACCTCGTCGTGATCACCCTGTTCGGTCAAGTCATCTACGAGGCATTCAAGGGGGTGCACTCATGAAATTCCGCGCCATGGCGGCCGCCTGCGCAGTCCTTGCCGCGTTGGACGCGCGCGCCTGGGCACACAATGAGTATCAGCAGTTCGTGCGCAAGAATTCGGGGCGGGCCGTGGACTGCGCGTTGTGCCACGTCCATTCGAACGGTCCGGAGGGAACCGGCGCAGGGCAGATCGGGAGCCTTTCGGCGGAGGCACTGTCGCGCCTGGGACGGGCGCGCGGTGCGTTCGAGCCGGGCGCCAACGTCGACAGCCCGATCCTCAACGACTTCGGCGACCTGATCCTCCAGCGCGTGGGCAAGAAACGCATTCTCGAGCTGCGCTCGGCGCCCGGACAGTTGACCGCGGAAATGGGCTTCGAGAGCGATCTGGATTCGGACGGAATCCCCGACTCGCGCGAGTTCCTCGAGGGCACGCATCCGTTGATCGCCGGCGATGGAGACCCCTGGAGTCTCTTCGTGCACAACCTCCGGCAGCACGTGTTCCAGCTGACGATGATCTCCGTCGCGACGCTCATCACCTTGTTCGGCCTGGTGAACCTGCTCCACGGCTTTGCGATTCGCCTGCGAGCCAAGGAGCCCGCCGAGGAAGGGTCGAGCACGTGACGGAGGCAGGCAAGCGCAACTTGGTGCTGGCGATGAACACGCTCGCCTTCACGGTGTGTTTCGCGGTGTGGACCATGAACGGCGTCCTGGTGACGCACCTGGTCACCACCGGCGCGTTCGATTGGTCGGCGCTCGAGATCGGTGTGCTCATGGCCACGCCGGTACTCACGGGGTCGCTCCTGCGGCTGCCCGCGGGCCTGCTGACCGATCGCTACGGCGGACGGCCGGTGTACTTCGTCCTGATGTTGCTCGCGGCGCTCGCGCTCGTCTTCAATTCGCGAGTCCACGGCTTCACCGGGTTCTTCCTGGCCGCGCTGGGATTCGGGATCTCCGGCGCCTCGTTCGCAGTCGGCATCGCGTACACGTCGGTCTGGTTCCCCAAACAGCTGCAAGGCACGGCGCTGGGGATCTTCGGCGCCGGCAACGCCGGTTCGGCGATCACGCTGCTCGTTGCGCCGAGACTGCTGACCACGCTGACCGAGCGTGGTGCGAGGCCGGAGGGCTGGCGCACGTTGCCGTTGATCTATGCCGGGGCGCTGGTCGTGATCGCGGTGCTCTTCTGGTTGTTCACTTATCCGCGGACGACGCCGCACGGTGCCGAGAAGACGTTGCGAGAACGGCTCGCTCCGCTGCGCAACATGCGCGTGTGGCGCTTCGGCGCGTACTACTTCCTCGTATTCGGCGCGTTCGTGGCACTGTCGCAGTGGCTCGTGCCGTACTACGTGCGCTTCTACGAGTTCCCGCTCGCCACCGCGGGCCTCCTGGTCGCCATCTTCTCGCTGCCTTCGGGGCTCATTCGGGCTCTGGGCGGCTGGATGTCGGATCGCTTCGGCGCTCGACGCGTGATGTACTGGGTTCTCGGCACCTGCGTAGCCGGCTGTTTCCTTCTGATCTTTCCGCGCATGGACGTGCTCTCGCCGGGTGATGGACTCAGCGCGACCGCCGACGGCCGGATCGAATCGATCACCGACACGACGATGGTCGTGCATTTGGCCAGCAGCGGAAAGACGGCGTCCTACACCATCGAGGGCGCCCCGCTCGAGCGCACGAGCGCTCTCGAACGCGCGGCGCTCGCGCCACGGCAGCAACGCATCCTGCCCGAGCGCGTGTCGTGGAAGCAGTGGGCGCAGAAGATCGAGATCGGCGCGGACGGGACCGAGACGCGCCGGCCGTTCCGGGTCGGCGACACGATCAAGAAGAAGGAGCTCCTGGCCGCCGGCCGCACGCAGATCTCCTTCCAGGCCAACGTCTACGTGTTCACCCTGATCGTCTTCGTCATCGGCATCGCGATGGGCATCGGCAAGGCCGCGGTCTACAAGCACATTCCCGACTACTTCCCCGAAGAAGTCGGCGTCGTCGGAGGACTGGTGGGCGTGATCGGAGGTCTCGGTGGTTTCGTGTGCCCGATCCTGTTCGGTCAGCTGCTCGACATGACCGGTCTGTGGACCAGTTGCTGGATGTTCCTGTTCCTGGTTGCCGTCGGTTGCTTGTGGTGGATGCACCGTGTGGTCGAACGCATGTTGCGCGAATCGGCGCCCGCGGTCATGCAACGCATCGAGCGTCAGGGCGCATCCGGCGCCGTCGCGCCCGAGGACGCTGCTCCGGCCGGCGTGCGCTGAGTTCGCCCGACGCGGAACGCGGCACGTGCGACGCGCGCGTCACGCCCGGCCCGACTCGTTCGCACCTCGGTCAGCCGAGGCGCCGCATGCGTCGGCGACCGTCGACCGCCAACTCTCGAGCCGCTCCGTCAGGCGCAGACGCTCGAGATGCCTCATGTCCAATCGATCCGCGTGACCGCATTGTTCGTGCACCAGGCCGTCCGCGACGTGCAGCACCGTTGCCAGGCTCGGCGACGTCGGATCGATGGCCTCGGGCGCGTGGTGATAGGCGATCGCCTCCACGATGGGCTGGAGGAGACCCCAGATCCCGAGCAGATACGCTCCGAGCTCGGCGTGCGTCGAGCCGATGACCTGGCGCTCGATGTCGGTCCACGCGACGCTCGCCCGCCCAGGGCCCCACGCACTCCGATGTCGGAGCTCGATTCCTGCATGTCCGACGCCACCACCGCCGGCGACGTGGATGAGCGATCGACTCCTGCGACGGCTGGCTGAGTGACGGATTCGTAGCGGCTGGCGCATTGCGTCGAATGACACGCGACGGCACGACCGAGTTGCCGAATCACGACATCGCCGGCAGCCTGACGAACGCTTGCGGCCGCGCCCGGGACTTTGGCGTTCGATCCGTCGAATCGCGCTCGCCACGCGCCACGTGGAGACAATCCTTCCGACTCGCCGCCGCCGGCGTGGACGATCGAGTTCGCGAGGCGGCGAGGAACGTGCGGCGGGCGAGCTCGCCCGACGGACGCCGCCGCTACCAGGTCACGACGATGCCGTTGGTCACGTTGAACGTCGCCGGCGGACAGAAGCTCGCCGCGGCATTGCGATAGTACGTCTGATAGAAACGCGTCGCGCCGCTGCCCGGGATCACGCCGCCGCGCTGCGACAACGTGAGCGTGTCCGCGGGCGACGGAAATCGGCTCGCTCCCGCGCTGTTCTGCGTCGCGCGCAGGCGCAAGAGCACTCCGCCGGCGCAGCGCACTCCATCGCCGAACAGCTGATCGTCGCGCGCATCGCCCTGGAGGTAGATGCAGGTCGAGCTCGCGGGCATGCCCGAGCCCGAGAGCACGAGCGTGTCGAGCAGCGCGTCGCCCTTCGTCCCGAGCACAGCTCCCGCGGCGTTCACCGAGCTCGCGCAGCCGCGACCGACCGCGCCCGTGTTGCCGCACGGGCACGCGCTCGTGTGGCTCGCGTCGAGACCGTCGCCGAAGCAGAATTCGCCGACGTTGCCCGAGCTGGAGGTCGAGCAGCTCCATCTCGCGACGTTCGTGCACGGCACGTCGCCGAGCGCGACGAAGTGGCCGAACACGAAGAGCGCGGGGCCGCCGCCGAGGCCGTCGTCGTACACGCACAGATCCTGTCCCTCGGCCGTGCCGCTCCCGATCGCGCGCAAGCCGCCGCCGACCTCGTTCCACTGCCCGCCGTCCCAGCGCGCGAGCCCACGCACGATCGTCGCGCCCGAATGCGTGAACACACCGGCGGCGTAGAGCGCGGGACCGCTGCCGTCGTCGAACACCTCGAGTGCGTTCACTCGCGAGTCGAAGCCCGCGCCGACGGGGCTCCAGCTCGCGCCGTTCCAGCGCGCGATCGATTCGGCAGCAATGCCACCGAGCGTGTGGAAGAAGCCCGCCGCGTAGAGCGCCGGCCCCGAGCCATCGTCGAACGGCACGAGCGCGCGCACCTCGCCGCCCGATGGAATCGCAGTGCCCGGCGAACTCCAGTTCGTTCCGTTCCAACGCGCGACGGAGAACGCGGGGACGCTGCCGCCGTCGACGCTGCTGAACGATCCGCCGACGTAGAGCTGCGGCCCCGTGCCATCGTCGAACACGCCCATCGACTCCACGCCACCCGCACCGTTGCCGAGCGGCGACCAGCTCGTGCCGTCCCAGCACGCGATGTCGAAGAACTGCGCGCCGATCTGGAAGTTGCCGGCGGCGTAGAGACCCAGGCCCGCGCCGTCGTCGTACGTCCCGAGTGCGCTCACGGAGTTCAGCACCTGTCCAGCCGCGTGCGACCACGCCGTCCCATCCCAGCGGATGAGCGCGCTCGTGTTCACGCTGCCGGCGAACCACACGCCCGGACCGCTGCCGTCGTCGTACACGGTCGCCGCGATCGCCTCGAACACGGAGACGGCGGTCGTCCCCGGCGCGCGCCAGCTCCTGCCGTCGAAGTCGAGCACGTAGCGCTGCTCGGCGTGCTCCGCCATCAGAGTGAGTCCGCCGGCGAACAGACGCGGCCCGTTGCCGTCGTCGAACACGGCGCTCGCGTAGACGCTCGCGGTGAGCCCGTCGCCGTGGCCCAGCGCGCGCGCATCCACGCCGTCGAAGCGCGCGACGCTGCGCATGCCGTCGCCTCCCAGCCCGTCAAAACCGCCGCCGAGGTAGAGCGTCGGCTGCGCGCCCGCGTGCTCGACGAACGAGCACAATGCCTGCACGCCGCCGCCGCGCGGGAACGAGAGCCCGTCGATCCACGCCGTGCCCGTCCACTTGCGCAGCGCGACGAGCGAGCCAGGCGACGCGCCGAAGAATCCGGCGAAGAGCGCCGGCCCCGAGCCGTCGTCGTGCACCGCGAACGAGCTCGCGAACCAGGGGAACGCGCCGATCGTCGTCCATGCGCCGTTCTGGAGCCGTTGGATGCGCTGCGGAGCGCCGGACGTCGAGACGTAGAGCGCGCTCCCGCTGCCGTCGTCGAAGTCGAACATCGCCATCACCGGCTCGTTGATCACCGTCGGCTGCCAGGTCGCGCCGTCCCACTCCGCGAGGCGCGTCGGGACGCCGGCGACCGACAGCAGTCCCGCCGCGTAGAGCTTGCGCACGCCGAGCTCGACGTGCGTCGCGAGCTCGGCGACGTTCCCGCCGAGCGTCGTGCCGACAGGGACCCATTGTGCGCCAGTCCAGCGTGCGACGACGGAGCTCACGGGACCCGATGCGATCGGCGCGCCAGCGTGGAGCCGCGGGCCCGCGCCGAGTCCATCGTCGAAAGAGGTGAGCGCGAAAACGGTGCTCGGGAACCCGGTGCCGAGCGCGCTCCAGCTCGCGCCGTTCCAGCGTGCGACGTGCGCGAACGGCGCGCCGCCGATCGACGTGAACTGTCCGCACGCGACGAGCTCCTCGCCCGCGCCGAAATCGAAGCGCTGCAGGTCCCACACTTTCGCGTTCGGCATCGCGGACAAGCTCGACCAGCGGTCGCCGTGCCAGCGCACGAGGTGGCGCGCCGGTTCCGTACCCGCACCTTCGAAGTCGCCGGCGATGAAGAGCGCGCGTCCCTGGCCCGAGCCGTCGTCGAGCTCCTCGAACGCTTCGACGGTGCCGTTGACGAACGGCACGTGGAAGCCGCTCGACGCGCGTGCGCAGGATTGCGCGTGTCCGAGAGAACCGGTGACGGAGCAGGCGAAGAGAGCGGCGGCGACGTGGAGAGTGTGTTCCATGCGGCTGGGCATCGGAGCGAGGGCGAGACGCGAGTGCTCGGCCCCAGTGTCGTCGCGGCGCCTGCATCTGTCGCCCGAAAACACGCGAGCGCCAATCGCATTGCGCGTCGCACGTCCGGACGTGGCGACGCCTGTCGACCGCGCGGGCGGACGACTCGAACGTGTGCGGTTCGCTCGACGCGGGCCCGCGAGCGACTACGATGCGCGCGACATGTTCGGTTGCGCTCTCCCGTTGCTGCCCTCATTCGTCGCGGCGCTCGCTGCGCAGGAAGCCCCAGCGCGCACTCTCGCGCCGCGCTGGATCGCCACCGAGCACCTGGGTCGCCTGACGAACACCGCGACGAACCAGATTCGTGACGTCGGGCTCGCGGGGACGGATCTCGGCGTCAGCTTCGAGGCGAGCGGGCGTCTCGTGTTCTTGTTCGGCGACTCATGGACGGTCGACAAGCAGGATTGGGATGCGGACTCCGTCGCACTCGCTCCGCTGTCGGCGCTCGCGCGCGAATCGCTGCCCAAGCTCGAGTGGCTGACGCGCGCGTCGTCGAGACGCTTCCTGCCGCTCGCGCCGAAAGACCTCGCCCTCGGCGGCATGAACGTGCCCGTCGAGGGCGTCGCGAGCGGGGACCGCACCTACGTCTTCTTCGACGGCGGTTGGGATGCCGCGCTCAAGCGCCACACGCACTCGATCCTCGCCCACACTCGCAAGCACGAATTCGGAAGCCTGACCCTCGACCACAGCGTCGCGAGCGACAAATTCCTGAACGTGAGCGTCGTCGTCGACGCCGGCATGGCCTGGATCTTCGGCACGGGCGTCTACCGCAAGAGCAGCGTGTACCTCGCGCGCGTGCGGCTCGCCGACATCGCCGATCGTTCGGCGTGGCGCTACTGGCCGTCGTTCGAAGCCGATGAAGCGCAAGCGCAACCGCTGGTCGAAGCGAGCGACTACGGCGAGCTCAGCGTGCGGCGTCTGCGGCGCTCGGGGTTGTGGTGCATGAGCGCGAACTCCGGCTCGCCGCGCGGCATCCACCTCCGCACGGCGAGTGCTCCGACCGGACCGTGGAGCGCGCCGCAGGTGATCTTCGATCCCGCGCGCGATCGAGGCTACGGCGGGTTCATGCACCAGAGCGCGAGCGCCGTCGGGTTCGACGATGGACTCTCCGAAGCGGGTCGCGAGAACGAATGGGGCGGCGAATACGGTCCGTATCTCGTGCCCGCGTGGTGCAGCGAACCCGTCGAGGGTGCTCACGGTCTCGTGTTCACGCTCTCGAGCTGGAATCCCTATCAAGTACACCTCATGCGCGCGTGGCTCACCGAGCCCGGTGTGACGTGGACGCCGCCGCAACGCGTCGCGGGTGTCGCGGCCACGAAGGACCTCGTCAATGCCGACTTCGCGAGTGGCGACACGCGCGGCTGGAGGTCCGAAGGCGAGACGTTCGCCATTGCGCTCTGCGCCGACGGCTCGCGCGAGCTCACGACCTACGTGAAGCCGCTCGGCGACGCGACGCGCGGAAGCCTGTCGCAGGAATTCACCGTGCCCGCCGAGGCGAGCGAGCTGCGTTTCCTGATCAAGGGCGGCAGCGAGAGCGTGCGCTTGTGGCGCGGGGACGAGCTCCTGCGCGAAACGCGCGGTCGCAAGACGAACGACGTGGAGACGCAGGCGCGCTGGACGATCGACGATTTCCGCGGACAACGCGTGCGTGTGGAAATCGCCGACGAGTCGAGCGCGCGCTGGGGATTCGTCACCGTGCGCAAGTTCGAGCTCGTGCGCTGAGTGCGCCAGGCGCGTGGACGCGTGGCCGTGCTCCGTCCCGCGACGAGCTCGCACCCTTCCGCCGAACGCATGCGGCCCGGCGTGGCTCGCGCCAGCCGGGCCGCTCGGTCAAACTTTCGCGCCGTGACCTACCAGTGCACGATCACGCCGCTCGTCAAGTTGGCCGTCGCCGGCGTGCAGTACGGAGCCGCGTTGCGGTAGTACGTCTGGTACATGCGAACCTGGCCGCTCCCCGGAACGACGCCGCCGCGCATCGAGAGCGTGACCGTGTCGGTGGAGTCCGGAAACGAGCTCGCCCCGGCGACGTTCCTGCGGGAGCGCAAGCGCACGAGGCTCCCGCCGGTGCACATCACGCCGTCGTCCAGGACCGTGTCGACGACGCCCGTGCCCTGGAGAAAGATGCACGTGCTGTTCGACATGCCGGATCCGTGCAGCGTCACCGAGTCCGCGAGGACGCTGCCGTCGACGCCGAGCAGGCCGCCGGCGGGATGGAGCGAGTTCGCGCAGCCGTGTCCCGGTGCTCCGACGTTGCCGCACGGGCACGCGCTCGTCACCGCCGGGTCGAGGCCGTCGCCCGCGCAGAACACCTCGAACTGCGAGCACTGGTCCACGAACGCGATCGCCGCGCGATCGGGCGGAGTGAGCTGAGTGCCGGAGAGCGACGCCACGGAGATCGCGACCACATTGCCGACCGCCACCGACTGTCCGGCCGCCGGCGGATCGGCGAAGTGGCCGAAGTCGAACTGTGCCGTGCCGTCGAACGTCGTCCCGTTGGCGACGAGGAACTGCGGCACACCGCCGAAGCCGAGCTTGTAGATGGCGGAACTCCCGGCGCTCGAGAAGAGCACGCTGTCGCTCGAGTCGAATACGCCCGGCACACCGCGGTCCTCGACGGCGAGCCCAGTGACCGGCTGCGACGAGAACGGCGCGAGATCGAGGTAGAGCGTGGTCGCGAGCAAGTTGCCGTTCGGCGAGTAGCGCACCTGCCGTCCGCCCTCGAACACCACGTACATCTCCGTCGTCGGAGCGGGCGCGCCGGGCTCGGCCGTGTTGATGTTGAAGTACTCGACGTCACCCGTGCACGTCCCCGAGGCCGGCGTCTCGGCGTACGGCTCCTCGGACCACGCCTGTCCGAGCGAATCGAGTACGAAGATGCGCCCGTCCTGCTGCGGGAACCCCGAGGGCACGCTCTGCGTCGCCGGATCGGTCGCGATGTAGAGCGCCGATCCCGAGCCGCCGATCGACGTGGAGAGCGTGGAGATCTCGTCGTCGCCGCGCGAAAAGGCCGTGATCGGCACGTTGCAGAGGATGAGCGAGTTGGCGAGGTGCGACGGGCCGGTGACGCCGATGTCCGCGCCTCCGACGCTCGGGACGTCGGGCGCGTACACGTCGAGGGTCCCGCCAGCCGCCGACCAGATGACTCCGACCGGCGGGCCCACAGGCACCGCGGAGGTACCCGGGACGGCGACGCACAGGAAGGCCGGGTCGTTCGCGCTGAAATTGTCGCCGCACGGCGGAACCGGGCCGTGCGTGAACGACGGGACGTTGAACGTGTAGCCCCAGAAGTTGGTATGAACACCGACGACCTGCGCGGTGTGGTCGAGCACCCACGCCACGCTGGTGACACCCGGCGAGGCCTGTGTCTTGTCGACGCCGACGCAATCGTTGGGATCCGGGAAGTCGTACTCGTAGAAGTCGAGCGTGAACGTCGGGGCGCCTGTCGGCGGCTGCGTGACATTGTCCTTGATCCCGAAGATCACGACGATCGACACAGGTCCGGAAGTGTTCGTCTGACCGGGCCCGGCGACCTTGGCGGAAGTCAGCGTGACGCCCGGCATCGCCGCTCCCGAGAGCGCGAGGACGGCGGCGGCGATCGCTGTTGAAGTGCGTGCGAGGGCGGTGCGTTGTCGGACGGAGAGTGTCATCGTTGTTTCCTCGGTGGATCCCATCGAAGCACGAGCTCGCCCCGCAGGCTGCGCGTTGCGACCGAGCGTGCGCAGGTCGTCGCGGACCCGAGTTCGAAGCGCACAGCGGGACGGGAGCGGCTCACGGTGTGCCGAGAGACTAACCGCTGCGAGCGAGCCGTCCGGTAGCGTGCTCGCGCGTTCCACGCGACGCGCTGCGCGCCCTCGTCGCGCCGCAAGCGCGCGCCGCGAGACGAAATCGGCGATCCGACGCGACTCGCGCCGCGCCGGACCGCCAGGCGTGCATGCTCACGTCAGGGTTCGAGACGCGTCGAGTCGAGGAGCCATCTCAGCTCAGCCTCGACGCGGTGAGCTCGCGCCACCGATCACCACGTGATGCGATAGCTGTTCGCGATGTTGAACGTGAACGGCGGGCAGAACGCCGCCGCGGCGTTGCGGTAATAGACGCTGTAGGAGCGCTCGACGCCCGAGCCGGGGATCACTCCGCCGCGCGCCGAGAGCGTGATCGTCTCGGGCGGAACGGGGAAGCTCGCTGCGCCGCTCGCGAGTGCGACGCCGCGCAGGCGCAGGAGCGAGCCGGCGGTGCAGGTCATGCCGTCACCGAACACGAAGCCGTTGGGATCGATCGCGCTGCCCTGGATGAAGATGCAGATCCCCGTCGCGGTCATGCCCGACCCTTGCAGCACGACGTTGTCGACGGAGGTGGCGCCCGCCGCGTCCATGTGCGCTCCCGCGGGATTGAACGAGCTCGAGCATCCGTTGCCGGCCGCGCCGAAGTTCCCGCACGGGCAAGGTGCCGTCGGCGGCGACGAGAGTCCGTCACCGGCGCAGTAGGCGAGGCCCGGACCGACGTTCAGCGGCTGGTCGTAGAGCGGCGGACCGTAGAAGCACGAGTCGACGGGATCGATGCGCCACAAGCTGTCCGACTGCGTGATCACCAGCGACGGGCCGAAGAACGTCGGTCCGCCGCTGAAGGTGAACGGAATCGGCTCCGTGACGACGAAGTCGCCGCGCGTGCCGCCGCCCGTGATCGCATTCACGATCGGAGCGCCGGGAGGTTGGAACTCCGGACCCACGCCGGGAAAGACGTCGTACACGAACTCCTGCACGGTTCCGTCGTTGCAGTTCGCGTAGGCCTTGCCGGTGAGCGCTCCGCCGCCGACCGCGATGCCGTCGGGATCGATCAGAGGCACCTGGTAGAGCAGCGTCATCGTCGCCGTGTCGTACACGCGCACGCCGTCGGCACCCGACGTCAGCGATCCGGCGGTGAAGAAGAGCTCGCCCGAGGGCGAGAACGACATGCCGTCCGTGCCCGGGATCGCATACGTCGCGACGATCGCGGTCGCCGCCGGCAACGCCGGATCGATCTCGAACACGCTCGCTCCGCCGAAGCCCTGCGACACGAACAAGTGTCCTGCATGGACTGCCGTCCCCGGTGCGAAGGCAGCCGACGGGAACGGGATGATCCCCGTTGCCATCGGCACCGTCGCCACGGTGCGGATCGGCGGTCCGCCGCCGGGAGCGATCTCGACGACCAGACCGTTCGACTGCTGCGCCATGTAATAGGAGAAGCCGCTGCCCGGACCCGCGACGGGAATCTGTGCCAGACCGAGCGCGTTGCCAAAACCGTAGGAACCGACGATCGTCGCGCCGCTCGCCAGCTGCGGAGGACCGCCGACCGGCGTGAACGTCGAGAACAAGCGCAGGTTGCCGTCGATGGTCGTGACCAGCACCGCGAGATCGGGTCGATAGGCGATGCCCAACGGCCCTGCGCAGGTGAACGTGGGACCCATCGTGCAACCCACGGGACCGGTGGGGAACGCGACGGCCCACGGCTCCAGCGTGAACCCGTTGGCGAGCGCGTACGGCGTCAATGTCTGCGCTCGCGCCGCGCCGAGCAGGGAAACGACCGCTAGCGCTGCGATGCCAGCTCGCGGAAGACTGCGGGATCTCATGACGTTCTCCGTTCGAGGAAGGGGAGCGCGCGGCGCGGCCTGGGCTTGGCGCTCCGGCGCGGGTTGGAGTTCAATGACTCGCGGACTCGGCAGCACCGGCGCGAAGCCGGTCGCGCTCGGCTCATGGATTCCCGGAATGATTTCGAGCTGGATGCACGCGCGAGCGAGGTCACGCAGCTCCTCGCGCGCGTGCGCGCCGGCGAGCGCGACGCCTGGAGCGAGCTCCTGGCGCGCGTCGAGACCGAGCTGCACCGCCTCGCGCACCTCCAGATGGAGGACGAGCGCACCGGTCACCTGCTGCAGACCACCGCGCTGGTGAACGAGGCCTTCCTGCGCCTCGTGCGCAGCCCCGGGACGTGCGAGCACCGCGGCGAGTTCTTCGCCGTCGCCGCCTCGGCCATGCGCCATGTCCTCGTGGACGAAGCGCGGCGGCGCAAGTCGCTGAAGCGCGGCGGAGGCGCTCACGCGCTCACGATCAGCCAGCTCGCGGAGGTCCCGGCCGATGCCGAAGGCGGGGAGCTCGACCTCGAAGCCGTCGATCGCGCGCTGGCGAGCCTCGAGAACGACGCGCGCCACGCCAAGAAGTCGAAGCTCGTCGAGCTGCGCTTCTTCGCCGGCTTGACGCTCGAGGAGACGGCCGACGTGCTCGGCGTCTCGCTCGCCACCGTCAAGCGCGATTGGGAGTTCGCGCGCGCCTGGCTCAAGCGCGAGCTCACGCGCGCGGCGCCCGGGAGCTGATGCGGCGACGCACGGCGTTCGACATGGCCGACGAACCCGTCCTCAGCATCGAGCAGATCTTCGACGCGGCGCGCGCGCGGTCGGGTCTCGAGCGCGAGCGTTTCCTCGACACGGCCTGCGCCGGCGACACCGAGTTGCGCGGCGAGCTCGAGTCGCTCCTCGTCGCGCACGACAGCGATCCGCAGTTCCTCGTGCGGCCGCTCGCGCGCGCGAACGCTCCGCGCGCGGCGCACATCGGCAGGCGTCTGGGTCCGTGGGAGCTGCTCGAACCCATCGGCGCCGGCGGCATGGGCAGCGTGTGGCGCGCGCGGCGCGCGGACGGCGCCTACGAGCAGCAGGTGGCGATCAAGCTCGTGCGCAGCGGGTTCGCGGGACCCGACGACGAGCTCGTGCGCCGCTTCCTCGCCGAACGGCGCACGCTCGCGGCGCTCGAGCATCCTTCGATCGCGCGCCTGATCGACGCGGGCAATGCTCCCGACGGCACGCCGTGGTTCGCGATGGAGCTCGTCGAGGGCGAGCCGATCGATCGCTGGTGCGACGAGCAGCGCCTGTCGCTGCGCGAACGCGTCGCGCTCTGCGTGCGCGTCGCTCGCGCGGTGCAGTTCGCGCACGGCAAGCTCGTCGCGCACCGCGATCTCAAGCCGGCCAACATCCTCGTGCAGCGCGCGCCCGACGGTGCGCGCGGGGACGCCGGCTTGCCCAAGCTGCTCGACTTCGGCATCGCCAAGTTGTTGACGGCGCACGCCGATGCGTCCGCGCTGCACACGACCGACGGTCCGGCGCCGCTGACGCCCGCCTACGCCAGCCCCGAGCAGTTCCTCGGCGAGCCGGCCACGACGGCGAGCGACGTCTACTCGCTCGGTGTCGTGCTGTACCGCCTCGTCACGGGCGCGCTGCCCTACGAGCTCGAAGGGCTCGCGGCGCACGAGGTCGCGCGGCGCGTGTGCGAGAGCGCGCCGCGCAAGCCGAGCGAGCTCGTCGCGGAGCTGCCCGCGGATCTCGAGACGATCCTGCTCGCCGTGCTCGAGAAGGATCCCGCGCGCCGCTACGCCGGTGCCGCGGCTTTCGCCGACGACCTGGAGCGTTTCCTCTCCGGCCACGCGATCGCCGCGCGTAAGGCCAGCGCGTTCTACCGCCTGCGCAAGCTCGTGCGGCGCAATCCGGTGGCGAGCGCGCTCGTCGCGGTGGTCGTGCTCGCCGTCAGCGGCTCCGCGATCTGGCTCGCCGCACTCTCGCGCCGCGCGTTCGACGCGGAGCTGCTCGCCGAGACGCGGCGCGAGCGCGCGGAGAGCGCGTCGCGCGACGCAGGGGAGCAGCGCGACGCGGCGCTCGCGGCGCGCAAGGACGAGGCGACGAAGCGCATCGAGGCGGAGCAGGCGCTCGAGCTCGTGCGCCGGCTCTACGCTTCACCCGATCCGATGCACGGCGACGGGCGGGACGTGAAGGTGGTCGACGTGCTCGAGCGCGGTCTGCGCGCGATCGACGAGGACGCGAGCATCACGCCGATGGCGGCGCAGGGACTGATCCGCGTCGCGGGACAGACGTACATGAACCTCGGCCGGCTCGACGACGCGCAGCGTTGCTTCGAGCGCGCGGTCGAGATCCTCGAGCAGCAGGGGGAGCTCGACAAGCGCCCGGGCCTGCGCGCGCGACAGGACGTGGCGTCCTTGCACCAGCACTTCGCGCGCTGGCGCGACGCCGCGACGGAGCTCGAGCCGGTGCTCGCGCGCCAGCGCGAGCTGTTCGGCGACGAGGACGACGACACGCTGGAGTCGATCCGCAGCCTGGCGAATTGCTACGCGGAACTCGGCCTGGGCGAGCAGGCGCAGCTCCTCATCGAGGAGGCGCTCGACACGCACCGCCGGCTCGGCCAGACCGGGACGCAGGCGATGATGGACCTGCTGCTCGTGCTCGCGTCGGCGCGCGCGGAAGAGGGCCAACCGGAACGAGCCGAGGAATTGTGCCTGGAGGTGATCGACGCATTCGCGCGTCGCTCGCCGCCGGACGACGTCGCGATCGCGCACGTCGGCACGCTGCTCGCGCGCGCGCTGTGGCGCGGCGGACGCTACTCCGAGGCGGTCGCGCGCTACCGCGCGTCCGAGGCCGCGCTGCTCGGGCCGTTCGGGCCCGACCACGACTACTTCTTCGGCCTGCACCAGAATCTGGCGCGCGTGCTGCTCGAGATGGGTGCCCCCGACGAGGCGCGCGAGCTGCTCGAGGACGTCGTGGAGCGCGAGACACGCCTGCTCGGCGCGCAGCACCCGACGACGCTGATCGCGCGCGACGGGTTGGCGCAGTCGGTGAGGCAATCGCGCGGTGACGCGGCCGCGCTGCCGCTGCTCGAGGGGCTCATCGAGGCGTGCGAGCGCGAGCTCGGCCCGCTCGACGACCTGACGCTCGGCGTGCGCGCCGAACGTCTGTACGCGCTCAGCGACCTCGGCCAGGCGGCGGAGATCGAGCTCCCGCTGCGCGATCTGATCCACGACTTGAAGGTCAAGCGCCACGTGTCGATCGAGCTCGCGGCGGCGGTCGAGCTCACGCTCGGCTCGACGCTGGAGCGCCTGCACTGCTTCGAGGAATCCGAGCTGTGGCTGAAGCACACGCGCGACATCAGCGCGCAGCACCTGGGGACGCAGAGCCGCGCGCACTACGGCGCGTTGAACGTCCTGCGGCGCCTCTACTTGCACTGGGGCCGCGACGCGGACGCGCGCGCCATCGAAGCGCAGGTCGCCGCGCTCTTCGGCGAGGCGACGGTGCGACGGATGCACTGAGGCGCGCTATCGGCGCGCAGTGCGCGCGACGAGCAGGCTCGCGCCGATCGCGCCGGAGAGATCGCCGAGCTGCGCGACGCGCACGTGCGGCGGGCGCGTGGGCACGAAGAGATGCGGTTGCATCGCTTGCGCGATGCGCTCGGCGTACGGCGCACCCAGGCGCGTGCCCAAGCCGCCGCCGATGACCACGCCCTCGACGTCGAGCAGGTTCACGCACGAGGCGATGCCCGCCGCGAGCGCGCGCACGGCGCGTTCCACGAGCTTGGTCGCCAGCGGATCCTCGCGTTCGAGCGCCTTGGCGATCACGCCGCTCGAGAGCTGCGCGCGGCCCTTCTGTTCCATGATGCGGAAGAGCCTCGTCCTCGCGCCGCGCGCGCGACGCTTGCGCGCCGTGCGCTCCATCGCGCGCCGTCCCGCGTAGGCTTCGACGCAACCGCGGCGTCCGCACGGACACAAGGCGCCGTCGAGCTTCACGACGACGTGGCCGATCTCGCCCGCGGCGCCGCGTCCGAGCCAACGGCGGCCGTCGATCACGACACCGCCGCCGACGCCCGTGCCCCACCACACGCCGAGGAAGCTCTTCAGGTCGCGACCCGCGCCGAGCGAGGCCTCCGCGTCGAGCGCGACGCCGACGTCGTTGCCGAGACTCACGTCCACGCGCGCTTTCTGCGCCAGCAGGCGCGCCAGCGGAACATCGCCATCGAAACCCGAGAGGTTCTTCGCCGAGCTCACGACGCCTGTTTCGGCGTTCACCGCTCCCGGAGTGCCGACGCCGATGCCCGCGAGCTGCGCGAGCTCGACGCCCGCCGCGCGCGCCGCCGTGTCGAGGGTCGCGACGAGCGCGCTCACGATCGCGTCGACGCCTCCGTCGACCGGCGTCGCGCGGCGCGCTTCGCCGAGCACGCGGTGATCCGCGTCGACGATCACGGCCTGGATCTTCGTGCCGCCGAGATCGATGCCGCCGCGCGGCCGGCCGTGCGGTGCGATCGGTAGGGGATCCATGTCGCGGGTCAGACTCCGACCTCCGGCGGGGGACCGGATCGTCGGCAGAGTTTTCGACCGTCGCGGGCCGCGGACTTCATGGCTGCGCGCGGGAGGCGCGCTCTCCTCCTCATATTGTGTTTCAGGCGCTCGACGACGCGTCCGGCCGGCGGAGGCGCGCATCCGATGGCGCTCAAGCCCCCTCGCGCGAGCTGTCGATCCTTCTGCGGGCTTCCGCACGCATCGCGGCGCCCTGAAGGGGTCTTCGGAGATGACAGCTCGCCATCGGCGTGTCGCCGGCCTTCGTGCCGGCGTGGATTCGTTCTCGGTTTCGACGAGTGCGTGCCAGCGCGCGCGAGCGAGATCCGCGCGGCGTCCGATCGCGGCGTCCATCGGCGCGTCGCTCGGAGTCGCGTTGCTCTTCGGTTGCGGCGGCGACGCCGGAACGCAGACGATCGAGAGCTCGCGCACGGTCGCGCGCGCGGGAGTCGATCTATCGATCCCGTCGAGCTCCGCGGAGCGATTCGGTCTGCAACGACCCGGTGCCGCGAGCACGCCGTCCGCGGGCGCAGCGAAACAACCCGGTCTCACGTACACCACGCCTCCAGGCTGGACGGAGCTCGCGCCGACGTCGATGCGCATGGCGAACTTCCGCATCGGCAGCGACACGCGCGCCGAGTGCTACCTCGCGCTGCTCGGCGGAGATGCGGGCGGCATGGCGTCGAACGTGAACCGCTGGCGTGCGCAGATGTCGCTGCCGGCGGCGACGGCGAGCGACATCGATGCGCTGCCGACCGCGACGTTCCTCGGCAGCGAAGCGAAGCTGATCGACCTCCGCGGCACGTGGACGGGGATGTCGGGCGGGAGCGCGGCTCCGAGCTGGCGTCTGCTCGGGCTCGTGCTCGTCGAGCCCGGCGGATCGGCGTTCCTCAAATTCACCGGGCCCGACGACGTGCTCGAGGCGCAGCGCGACGCGTTCCTCGCGCTCGCGAGCTCGATCCACATCGAGAGCGGCATCGATCCGATGGCCGGCGACTTGAAGACGGCGCTCGGCGAGGCGCGCGGCGGTGGAGATCCGCACGCGTCGAATCCGATGCCGAGCGCGCACGGTTCGATGAAGACGACGAACGTCGCCAGCGCGCCGGACGCGAGCTCGAACCGTTCGACGGATGAGACGCCTTCCGGCGCGCCGACGAGCGGCTCGGGTCTGGGTTGGACGGCGCCGAGCGGCTGGCGACGCGCACCCGATCGCACCTCGCGCCTCGTGAGCTTCTTCTGCGGCGACGACGACGCGGTCGAGTGCTACGTGACGGTGCTGCCCGGCGACGCGGGAGGAGCGCTGGCGAACGTCAATCGCTGGCGCAATCAGCTCGGTCGCGATCCGATCACCGAAGGCGAGCTCGCGCGCTGCGCGAAACTCGCGATGCTCGGCGGCGAAGCGACGCTGGTCGACTTCGATGCCTCGCCGACGAGCGCGAAGGCCGGCGCGCGCCTGCTCGGCACGCTGATCACGCACGCCGGGCAGTCCGTGTTCGTCAAGCTGACGGGCCCGAGCGCGCGCGTCGAAGCGCAGCGCGGCGCGTTCGAGAGCTTCGCGCGCTCGCTCGTGGAGGCGCATTGAGCCTGCTCGCACGTCTCGCGCGCGGCTTCGTCGCCGTGCTCTCGTCGCTCAAGCTCTCCTGTGTGCTGCTGCTCCTGCTCGGTCTGCTGACCTGGCTGGGAACGCTCGAGCAGGTGAACAGCGGCCTGTTCGAGGTGCAGCGCAAGTACTTCGAGTCGTTCGTGCTGGTGCACCGCGCCGGATCGATCCCGATCCCGCTGCCGGGCGCGTACCTCGTGATGTGCGTGCTGTTCGCGAACCTGATCGTGGGCGGAATGGTGCGCCTGCGCAAAGGCAAGAGCACGGTCGGCGTGCTCGTCGTGCACGTCGGCATCGCGCTCATGCTCGTCGGCGGCTTCGTCAAGCTGCACTATTCGCAGGAAGGCCACGTCACGCTCTTCGAAGGCCAGAGCGCGGCCACGTTCCAGAGCTATCAGCGCTGGGAGCTCGCGATCCTCGAGACGCAAGGCGACGGACAGGTGCGCGAGCACCTGGTTCCCGAAGAGCGGTTCCGCGACGCGCGAGACGGACGCAGCGTGCACCTCGCGTCGAGCGAGCTGCCCTTCGAGATCGAGCTCTCGCGCTTCCTCGTGAACTCGAGACCGCAACTGAAGGGCCCGATGTTCGACGTGTCGGAGCCCGTGATCGACGGCACGTTCCTCGTCGAGCAGCCGCCGGAGAAGGAAGCCGAACGCAACATCGCCGGCGCGCAGATCGCCGTCATCGTGCGCGACGGCGCGCGCCACGACGCCTTGCTCTGGGGCGCATCGGCCAAGCCGTTCGCCTTCCAGGCGCAGGGTCGCAACTTCGGCATCGAGCTGCGCCACGAGCGCTATCCGATGCCGTTCGCACTGCGCCTCGAGCGCTTCCTGAAGGAAGACCACCCGCGTCTCGACATGCCGAAGTCGTTCGCGAGCGAGGTGACGGTGACCGAGGGTTCGACCTCGCGCCCGGTGAAGATCTCGATGAACGAGCCGCTGCGCAGCGACGGGCTCGTGCTCTACCAGGCGTCGTGGGGTCCGTCGGGCGCGGCGCCGGGTCAACGACTGTTCTCGACGCTCGCCGTCGTGCGCAATCCTTCCGACCGCTGGCCGCTCTACGGCTGCATCGTGATCGCGGCGGGGCTCCTGATGCACTTCTCGCGCAAGCTCTCGCGCGTGCTGCGCTCGGAGGCGCGTCCGGCATGAAGCTCCGCTCTTCGTTCTTCGTGCGCGCGCTGCTCTCGTCGCTCGTGTTGTTCGGGGCCGCGAGCTGGATCGCGCCGGCCGCCGCGCAGGAATCGGTGTCGCGCTCGCAACCGTGGTCGGACCGCGCGCGCGAGCTCTTCGGCAGCCTGCCGGTCCAGGAAGGCGGGCGCGTCAAGCCGCTCTCGACGTTCGCCGACTTCACGTTGCTGCGCTTGAACGGCAAACGCAGCGCGCAGACGAGCGCGGGCGAGAAGCTCGACGCCACGGCGTGGCTGCTCGATCTCGCGTTCTTCCCCGACGATGCGCATCGCGCGCCGGTGTTCCTCGTGTCGGACTCCGACGCGGTCGCGGCGCTCGGCATCTCGGTCGAGAGCAAGCGCAAGCGTGATCGCTGGTCGCTCGACGAGCTCGAGCCGGGCCTCGAGAAGCTCTTCGCGCTCGCGCACGACTACTCGCAGATCGAGGAGAAGAACCGCAGCTCGGTGCAGCAGCAGCTCGTGCTGCTCGCGACGAACGTGCACAGCCTCCTCGAGATCGAGAGCAGCTTCGACTTCGCGCGCACGGCGTTGCCCGTGCCGGCCTCCGACGAAGTCGCGCGCGTCTTCGGCGGCCGCTCGAGCGTCGACTTCCATGAGATCGTCGCGCACGGCGCGGAGCTCAACGCGCTTTACCAGCGCGTCGCGACCCAGGACGGCGCGCAGCGCGAGCTCCAGGCGTTGAACACGCTCGAGCGCGGCGCCGCGACGCTCTCGGGCGGCCGCGAAGGACCTGCGTTCCTGCCCCCGGTGGAGTTCGCGCAGGCCGAGCCCGAGTGGCTCACGTCGACCGACGTGCTCGCGAGGGCTCTCGGCGAAGGCCGGGTCGCGCCCGAGCACGTCGAGATGCTGAGCCGCGTCGAGACGATGATGCGTTCGCGCGCCGACGCGCCGGCCTTCGAGCAGGAGCTCGCGGCTCTCGCCGACACCTCGCGCCGCCTTGCGCACGCGCGCGGCGAGGACGCGAAGCTCGACCTCGAGCGCGCCTACTACCGCGCCGAGCCGCTGACGTGGAGCTTGACCGCCTTCATCGCCGCGTTCCTAGCGGTCGCGATCGGCTGGCTCGCGCCGAAACAGCGCTGGATCGGTCGTCTCGCGTGGTTCGGCGTCGCGCTGGGCGCGATGGCTCTAGTCACGGCGATCGCGATGCGCTGCGCGATCCGCGGACGGCCGCCGGTGTCGACGCTCTATGAAACGGTGCTCTTCGTCGTCGCCGTGGGCGTGCTGCTCGCGCTGGCGCTCGAGCGCATCACGCGCGCGCGCATCGCGCTCTCGGTCGCCGCCGCGCTCGGCATGGTCGGCTTGTTCGTCGCCAACGGCTACGAGACGCTCGACAAGCGCGACACGATGCCGAGCCTCGTGGCCGTGCTCGACACGAACTTCTGGCTGGCGACGCACGTCACCGCGATCACGATCGGCTACGCGGCCGGAGTGCTCGCCGCGCTGCTCGCGAGCGTGTACCTCGTCACGGCCTTCGTGCGCGGCGTGCGCGCCGACCGCGAGAAGCAGCGCGCGCTCGCGAAGATGGTCTACGGCGTGATCTGCTTCGGCGTGATCTTCACGACCGTGGGCACGATCCTCGGCGGCATCTGGGCCAACGAGAGCTGGGGACGCTTCTGGGGCTGGGATCCCAAGGAGAACGGCGCGCTCTTGATCGTGATCTCGCAGATCGCGCTCTTGCACGCGCGTCTCGCGGGCTGGTTGCGCGAGCACGGCACCTGCGTCGCCGCGGCGTTCGGCGGGACCGTGGTCGCGTTCTCCTGGTGGGGCGTCAACCTGCTCGGCGTCGGCTTGCACAGCTACGGCTTCACGAGCGGCATCCACACGGTGCTGTGGAGCTACTACGGTGTGCAGTGGGGCGTCGTCGGCCTGGGCGGCATCGCCTGGTGGCGCGCGCGCAGCCGGTGCAAGCGCGAAAGCGTTTCGGCTGCCTCCGCGGCCGAGGCGAGCGCTCCCGTTTCGCGCGCGGCCTGAGCGGCGCCGCCCGGTCGCCGGATCGAGTGCGAGCGTCGTCCGCCGGCGCTGCGCGAGGGACTCAAGAAAAACTTCCCCATTGGTCGATGCAGTCCCGAATGCGTCGGCCGCGCGAATCGCGCGCCACGCTCGAAACCCAGAGGAACACGCAGTGAGACAGCTGACCATCGCCACATCGATCGCCCTCGCGCTGCCCGCCTTGATGCTCATCGGCGGTTGCACGACGACCACCGAGAAGAGCCAGAGTCTGCAGCGCATCGACGACCTGCTCGCGCAGGTCGAGCGCGTCCAAGTCGAATCGCTCGTCGGCAAGGAGAAGGCGCGCGCCGCCATCGACCAGCTCGACACTCTCGTCGCGCCGGAGTTCGCGGGTGATCCCGCGCAGGTCTATGCGCAGCTCCTGAGCGCCATCGAAGCCTCGGAAGCGCAGGATCGCACGCTCGCCTCGGCCATCGCGCCTCTCTCGGCGACCGCCGAGCAGATGTTCATGCAGTGGACGGCCGACCTCGAGGCTTTCGGCAACTCGCGCATGCGCGAGCGCAGCCACATGCGCCTCGAAGAGACGCGCGCGCGCTACCAGACCGTGCTCAACGCCTCGAACTCGGCGCACGTCTCGTACGAGGCGTTCAACGCCGACCTGCGCGACCACGCGCTCTTCCTGGGCCACGATTTCAACTCGACCGCGCTGAGCTCGCTCAAGGCCGACGTCCTGGCGCTGAAGGAGCGCTCGAACGAGCTCGACGCGCGCTTCGACGCCAGCGCCGCCGCGGCCAAGGCCTACGTCGAAGCCGCCGCGCTGCACGGCCAAATGCAGGTGACGGGTTCCGAGACGATCACGAACAACACGACCGCGCCGAACGCGACGATCGCGCCCGCGAACGAGCCGGCTCCGGCGAATCCGAATCCGGCCACGCCGCGCAAGCGCCGCTGGACGACGGTGGGCACGAAGCCCGCGCCGACCACGCCGCCGCAGGATGCGCCGCAGACTCCGCCGAACGGCGACGCGCCGCCCGCCAACACGAACGGCGGAGGTCGCTGACCGCGCCGCGCACGCCCGTGCGACCCGAGGCCGTCCGTCCCGCGCTCCGGCGCGCACGCGGGCGGCCTCGTTCGTCGTGAGACGGCGCGCGCGTCGATGGATTCCCTGGCGTCTCGATGAGCTGGACCGTCCTGATCGTGCTCGTGATCGCGCTCGGCGTCGCGCTGTGCGCGCTGCTCCTGCGTCGACGCGAGCTCGCGCGCATGTCGCAGAGCCTCGCCGAACGCGAGCGCAGCACGCGCGACGGCGCGGCGGGAGCGTTGCTCCGCCATCCGGTCATCGATCTCTCGCGCTGCCTGGGTTGCGGGACGTGCGTCGCCGTGTGTCCCGAAGGCGGCGTGCTCGACGTCGTCCACGGCCAGGCGGTCGTGATCAACGGCGCGCGCTGCCAGGGCATCTCCGCTTGCGAGCGCGAATGCCCGGTCGGCGCGGTGACCGTGACGCTGGCGAACGTCGAGGAGCGGCGCGACATCCCCGTGCTCACGAGCGAGCTCGAAGCCGTCGGCACGCCGGGCCTCTTCCTCGCCGGTGAAGTGACGGCGCACGCGCTGATCAAGAACGCGATCGATCAAGGCACCGCCGTCGCGGCGGAGATCGCGCGGCGCACGGCGCTCGCACCGCAGGCCGCCGCGCCCGCGCCGCGAGCGGCGGCCGTTCCCGATGAGGCGTTCGCCGCGAGCGGCGCGCGCCGCGATGGCGGAGCCCCGAGCGCTCTCTTGGAGACGGAGGAGTGGAGCGCGGAATCGAGCGCGAGCGCTTCGGCGCGCTCCAGCGCGAGCGAGCTCCTGCGCAGCGGTTCCTTCGGCGCGTCCGCGCCGCGATCGAACTCCTCCGACGACGAGGTCGTCGACGTGTGCGTCGTCGGCGCGGGACCCGCGGGCCTGGCGTGCGCGCTCGAAGCGCAGCGCCTGGGTCTGTCGCTCGTCGTGCTCGAGCAGGAGAGCGAGATCGGCGGCACGGTGGCGAAGTACCCGCGCCGCAAGCTCGTCATGACGCAGCCGGTCGACGTGCCGCAGCTCGGCCGCCTGAAGAAGACGAGCTACTCGAAGGAGGAGCTGATCGATCTCTGGCAGGAGCTCGTGACGCGCTACGAGCTGCCGCTCCAGTACAACGAGGTCTTCCAGGGAGTCGAGCGCGATTCGCGCGGCATCTTCGAGGTGCGCACGAGCGCGCACATCTGGCGCGCGCGACACGTGTGCCTCGCCATGGGCCGCCGCGGCACGCCGAACAAGCTCGGCATTCCCGGCGAGGAGCTGCCGAAGGTCGCCTACTCGCTGCTCGACGCGCAATCGTTCCAGGGACGGCGCATCCTCGTCGTCGGCGGCGGCGACAGCGCGATCGAGACCGCGCTCGGCCTCGCCGAGCAGTCCGGCAACCAGGTCACGCTTTCCTACCGCCGCGAGTCGTTCTTCCGCGTGCGCACGCGCAACTCCGAACGCCTGCAGAGCGCGGTCGCCGCGGGCCGCATGCGCGTGCTGCTCCAGAGCCAGCCGGTCGCGATCCGCGCCGATCACGTCGAGATCGACGTCGCCGATCCACAAGGGGCTCAGGGACCGAAGCGTTATGCGCTGCCGAACGACGACGTCTTCGTCATGGCTGGCGGAACTCCGCCGGTGCCGATCCTCGAGCGTTCGGGCGTGTCCTTCGATCCGGCGCTGCGCGAGAAGCCGCAGCCGCTGGTCGAGCAGGGCACGGGTCTCGTGCCGGCCCTGACGGTCGGCTTCGTGCTCGCGTTCGCGGCGCTGGTGTGGGCCGTGCTCAACGTCGACTACTACGCGCTGCCCGCCGAGGTGCGGCCGGTGCACGAGAACCATGCGTGGCTGCGGCCCGGTCTCGGTCTCGGCCTCGCGTTCGGCATCGTCGGCGCGCTGATGATCGTCGCCAACCTGCTCTACCTCGTGCGCCGCACGCCGAGCCTGAAGTTCCAGCGCGGATCGCTGCAGGCCTGGATGACGAGCCACGTCGCGACCGGCATCTTCGCGCTGCTCTGCGCCACGCTGCACAGCGGCATGGCGCCGCGCGACACGGTCGGCGGACATGCGCTGTGGGCGCTGGTCGTGCTGCTCGTCTCGGGCGTGATCGGGCGCTACTTCTACGCCTACGTGCCGCGCGCGGCGAACGGTCGCGAGCTCGAGCTCGCCGAGGTCAAGGCGCAGCTCGCGCGCATCAGCGACGCCTGGGATCCCGCGCAGCGCGCCTTCGTGACGCGCGTGCGCGAGGCCGTCGACCACAGCGTGCACGCCGCGCAATGGAACGGCAGCTTCCTCGGCCGCCTGCGCGCGCTCGTGCTCGGCCAACGCGCGCTGCGCACGACGCTGATGCGCCTCGAGCTCGAAGGCCGCAACGCCGGCATCTCGCGCGAGCAGGTCCGCGAGACGCTCGCGCTCGCGCGCGACGCGCACCGCATGTCGGTCGCCGCGGCGCACCTGGAGGACCTGCGCGCGCTGCTCAACACCTGGCGCTATGTGCACCGCTGGGTCGCGGCGCTGATGGTCGCGCTGATCGTGCTGCACATCGCCTACGCGCTCAGCTACGGCGCGCACTTCTTCGACGGAGGCTCTCCGTGAACCTGCGCAGCCCCGGACTGTGGATCGCGTTCTTCTCGGTCGCGGCGGTCTCGACGCTCGCGATCATCGACATGGAGCGCACGTCTCCGGGCCCGTTGACGGCCGTGCACGCGCGCGTCGAGGGCCTCGAGGGCGGCGCCGCCTGCTCGAAGTGCCACGGCGGGATCTTCACGAACATGACCGAGGCCTGCCTCGACTGCCACGCGACGATCGGCGAGCAGATCGAGGCGAAGCAGGGACTGCACGGCACGCTCGGCAAGGAACGCGCGAAGAACTGCGCCGTGTGCCACAGCGAGCACCACGGCGAGAGCTTCGACATCGTGAACCGCCAGAGCTTCGCCCAAGCCGGCGTCGCCGATCCGGCGAAGTTCGACCACCAGCTCGTCGGCTTCCTGATGGACGGCAAGCACCTCGAGATCGGTTGCGCGGACTGTCACAAGCACGCCGATGACGACGTGTTGCCCGCCGACGCGCTGCGTTTCGGCGGACTCGACCAGAGCTGCTCGCCTTGCCACGACGATCCGCACAAGGGGCGCATGGTCGTGGGCTGCACGAGCTGCCACGGACAGAGCGATTGGAAGGAGCTCTTCTCGCTCGGCCACGAGAAGAACCTCGCGCTCGTCGGCGGCCACGGCGACGTCACCTGCCGCACGTGCCACATCGAGGGGGATTGGCACTCGCTCGAGTCGCTCGGCAGCTCGAAGCGCCGCCCCGAGCCTCGCACGTGCGTCGAATGCCACCCCTCGCCGCACACGAGCTCGTTCATCGACGCGATCGCGACGCAGCAAGGCAAGCCCACGACCGGCGTGTGCCTCGATTGCCACGCGGCCGAGCACAAGAGCTTCCGCGAGCCCGGTCTGACGGTCAGCGCCGCGCAGCACGCCGCGAGCGGCTTCCGCCTCGACGCGCCGCACGACAAGCCGAGCTGCGCGCAGTGCCACGAACCCGAAGGCGAGTTCGAGCAGCGCTACTCCGGCCGCAAGCAGGAGACGTGCAGCGCGTGCCATGCCGACATCCATGGAGGACAGTTCGAGCACGGACCGTTCGCCGGCCAGCAGTGCACCGCGTGCCACGACAAGCTCGACTTCAAGACGCCGGCCTTCACGCTCGAGCAGCACGCGCTCGGCAAGCTCCCCCTGACCGGGAAGCACGTCGAGACGAAGTGCCACGACTGCCACGTCGATCCGCCACAAATCGGCGATGGCGCGGAGCGCAAGGACGCGTCGCCTCGCGTCTTCCAGGGCACGCCCGACGAATGCGCGGCATGTCACACGGATGCGCACGACGGCTTCTTCGACGAGATCACGCAGCCGATGTCGGAGGTCGCGCACGGCGACTGCGCGCGCTGCCACGACACGCAGAAGTTCGCGAACGTCGCGCCCGGTGGCTTCGATCACGCTTCGTGGACGGGCTTCGCCATTCTCGGCGCGCACACGCAGGGCGATTGCACCCTGTGCCACAAGCCGGCGCCGAAACCCGACGAGTCCGGCCGCACGTTCGGACGCATCGCGACGCGCGAGGACGCGCCCGCGAGCTGCTCTACCTGTCACCAGGACGTTCACGCGGGCCGGTTCGACGCCGCCGGCATGGCGCAGACCGTCGCGGGTCGCAGCGATTGCGCGCGTTGCCACGTCGAGACCTCGTTCCGCGTCGCGGCGGAGAACTTCGATCACGCACGCTGGACGGGTTATCCGCTCGTCGGCGCGCATGCGCCGCTCGCCTGCACCGAGTGCCATCCGACGCTCTCGCGCGCTCAGCCCGACGGACGCACGTGGGCCCAGGCGCTCGGCACGGCCTGCGCCGATTGCCACGTCGACGTGCACGCCGGACAGTTCAAGAAGAACGGCCAGACGGACTGCACGCGCTGCCACACGAGCCGCGTCGACAGCTTCCTGGTCTTCAACCACGACCGCGACTCGCGTTTCGCGCTCGGCGAGGCGCACACGCCGCTGGCGTGCTCGGCCTGCCACGTGCCGTGGAAGCTCGAAGGCGGCGTCGAGGTCGTGCGCTACAAGCCGCTGGGAACCGAGTGCACCGATTGTCACGGCGTGCACGACGATGCGCTGCTTCGGCGCAAGCGAGGGAAGCAATGAGACTCCGGGCTCCGCCGCGCAGTTCCGTTTCCGTCTGGCCGCTCTGGCTCGCCTGCGCTCCGGCGCTCGCGCCCGTTGCGATCGGTCAGACTCCTCCGGCGCAGGAACAACCCGTGGCCAACGAGGAGTACGAACGCCTCGAGCTGCGCGTCACCGCGACACAGCCGCGTGTCGCGCTCGTCGACCGCGGCTCGAGCGACGGGCTCGCGCTCGGCGATCGCGTCATCTTCCGGCCGTTCGAGGGCGGCGAGCACGAAGGGCGCGTGATCAAGCTCTCCGAACGCGCTGCCGCGGTCGAGATGATCGAGCTCAACTACGTGCCCGCTCCGGGCACGCGCGGCGAGGTGCGCATCAAGAAGTCGAACCGCGTCGAGACGCCGCAGGTCGTGCCCGCGCCCGCCGTCCCGCAAGTGCCCGAGCATCCGCCGTGGGAACGCGCCGACCGCGAGTTCACGCCCGACAAGCCGCTGCTCTCGCAAGTGCAGCCCGTGCGGCCCGAGGAACGTCCGACGCGCGTGCACGGCCGCGTGTACACGATCGCCGACCAGATCTGGAGCAGCGAGGACGACCGCAAGGACGGCTTCTACCGCATCGGCGCGCGCGCGGAGCTCGACAACTTCCTGCACCACGGCGGGCGCTTGTTGATCGACGGCGAGGTCAACTACCGCAACACGAGCGTGCCCGACACCGACGACGAGAGCGAAGGGCGCGTGCGCCTCGATCGCTTGTCGTACGCCTGGGGTGGGACGCGTTTCGAGCCCACGCGTTTCGAGCTCGGTCGCTTCCTGCACGACGAGATGCCCGAGTTCGGCGTGCTCGACGGCATCGAATGGAACCGCACGGCGTCGGCGAATTCGCGCTTCGGAGCGAGCGTCGGCTTCCTGCCCGAGCCCGACGCCGAGCAGGAGACCGGCAAGGACCTGAGCGTCGCCGCCTGGTACCGCTGGGCGCGCGACGAGAGCCAGGACGTCTCGGCCGCGATCGGTTTCCAGAAGACGTTCCACGAGCTCGACGCCGACCGCGACCTCGTCGTCGCGCGGCTCGAGGTGCTGCCGCCGAGCGGCTGGAGCTTCCGCAGCACGCTGTGGATCGACATCTACACGAACTCGGACGCGAACAAGGGCGCGGGTCCGGAAGTGACGCAAGCCTACGTCGCCACGGGCCGCCGTTGGACCGACGGCAGCAGCGTCGACCTGATCTACACGCACCTCGCCTTCCCCGAGATCGATCGCAACGAGTTCCTGCCCGTGACCGCGGCGCAGCTCGCCAATGATCACGTCGAGCGCCTCTCGCTGCGCGGGCGCGGCGCGCTCTCGAGCAAGCTGCGACTCGAGGCCGAGGTCGGCGGCTGGACCGACGAGGACGACACGGGCGGAGACGCGCAGCTCGGCGGCGGGCTGCGCGACATCTTGCTCGACGACAGCCACTTCGACATCGCCGTCTTCGGCACCGACGGACGTTTCAGCCGAGTCGTCGGCGCGCGCGGCACGCTCGGCCGTCTGTCGGGCAGCGGCGACTGGACCGTCGGCTACGAGTTCGCGCAGCACGTGTTCAACGGTTTCGGTTCCGACAACAACGAGCTGCCGCAGCACCGCGTGCGCGCCGCGTGGCAATCGAACTGGGCGGACGGCTGGAGCGTCTCCGCGCACGCCGACGCAGCGCTGTGGGACACCGAGAACGCCATCCAGGTCGGCCTCTACCTGCAAAGGAGCTTCTGATGAGCCTCCATCGAAACTCGCTCGCGCTGCGCTCGCGCATCGCGCTCGCCGTCGCGGCGATGCTGCTCGGTCTCGCGTGCGCGATGCAGGGCACGGACAACGCGCGCTTGCGCCTGTGGCAGGCGGGATTCGGTCCGGTGCTGCCGCACGACACTTTTCCGGCCGACTGCAAGCTGTGCCACGAAGGCAGCGGCTGGCAGGACCTGCGCGCCGACTTCACGTTCGACCACGAGGCCGAGACGGGGGTTCCGCTGCGCGGCGCGCACGAGCACGCGAGCTGCATCCGCTGCCACAACGACCGCGGTCCGGTGAGCGTGTTCAACGCGCGCGGCTGCGCCGGGTGTCACGAGGACGTGCACCGCGCGCAACTCGGCAGTGATTGCGAGGTCTGCCACCAGCAGGTCTCGTGGGAGCCCGTGGGCCAGATCGAGCGCCACAACCACACGCGCTTCCCGCTCGAAGGCGTGCACGCGACGACGTCGTGCCAGCGCTGCCACCCGGGAGCGGAGGTCGGGAAGTTCGTTCCGACGGACACGGAGTGCGTCACGTGCCACACGCGCGACCTCGCCAACGCGACGAACCCCAACCACATCGGATTGGGATGGGTCGATCGCTGCGATCGCTGCCATCTGCCGCGCACCTGGCAGCAGGCGGAAATCAACAACTGACGCGTTCGCTCCCCGCGCCTGCAGCGGACCTCGCGCTCAAGATGCGTCGAGCACGGCTCCGATAGCAGACCCGGGGGAACCCGCTGCCGCGGGAGGCGACTCCCTGGCGTGTCCGTCCGGCGGGCGTGCACGCAGGAGCGGCAGCGGAACGAGAGGGTGAGGGCCGGGCAGGAAGTCGATTCCACACGCGCGTCGCGCGCCAGCTCGCTGCGAGCTCTGCGGGCCGACCGTGGAAGCGGCTTCGAGTTCGAGCGCGCGGCGACGGCGCGGCGCGCGAATCGGAAGAGGATGCGGATGAATCTGCGCGATGTGAGCGTGAGATGGGTTTCGTTGGGCGGCCTGGCGCTCTTCGCCGCGTGCAGCGGCGAGACGAGCTCGCTGCAAACGCAGGCGGTGCAGTCGTGCATGCTGTGCCACAACGGTTCGCTGGCGAACGACTACACCGGACCGGGCATCGAGAATCCGCACCCCTTCGCGGGGGCGAGCTCGATCCAGTGCACGGTGTGTCACGGAGGCAATCCCAACGGCACGGACATGCTCACGAGCCACGTTCCGCCACCGCCGGAGATCGGCACGCGCGCGAACCAGCTCACGAATGCCAAGGCGTACTTCAATCGCTTGACGCTCGCGGGCATGGACAAGTTCGCCAACTACAGCTCGGGCGGACAGAACTACACCGCGCTCGATTACTTGCGCTTCGTCAACCCCGGCGACTTGCGCGTCACCGCGGCAGGCCAGGGTTGCGGGTCGTGCCACCAGGGTCACTCGGAGTGCGTGAACAACAACGTGCTCGCGACCGAGACCGGCATCTACTCGAGCGCCTGGTACACGGCCGGCATGCAGAACGGCGTGCCCGAGAACCAAGGCCTCTACAACGAGACGGCTGCCGACTATTCGTTCCGCGCGCAGCACAACCCGAACTTCGATTCGATGACGGCGCAGGTCGGCGAGATCGGCCGGCTGCTCGAGGCGCCGGTGTGGTCGGTATTCGGCGTCAACCTCTCCGGTTACCTGTTCAACAACTCGGAGTTCTTCGCGGCCAACGTCGACGACGACGTCAACCCCGACGGCTCGGTGATCTCGGGCTCGCCGCTCGCGAAGCTCTTCCAGGAGCAGGTGCAGTTCACCTGCGGCGACTGCCACCTCGGTAGCGCGGGAGCGAACAACCGCGCGGCGGACTTCCGCTCCTCGGGTTGCTCGTCCTGCCACATGCCCTACAGCCTCGGCGGCCGCTCGGGCAGCACCGATCCGAACATCAACAAGACCGAGCCCATCGACCCGGACGACATCGACGCGCCGGAGCGCGCGCACACGCGCTCGCACCAGATCCGCAGCGTCGCGCGCACGCTCGCCGGCGGCGTTCAGGTGCAGGGCATCGACGACATCACGTGCGCGGGCTGCCACCAGGGCTCGAACCGCACGGTGATGCAGTACTGGGGCGTGCGCCTCGACCAGAACGCCGACCTCGCGCACCATCGCCAGTACCCGGCCGATCCGGTCACGTTCCAGACCACGCACGCGGACACGCGCCTGTTCGATCCCGCGGTGGGCAACCACACGTTCAACGGGCGCAACGCCAACCAGTACATCCTGTTCGAGGACTACGACGGCGACGGACGCGACGACACGCCGCCGGACGTGCACTACGACGCGGGTCTGGGTTGCATCGATTGCCACGGCACGTTCGACCTGCACGGCGGCGACGCGACCTCGCCCGACCGCGAGATCCTGTCGCGCATGGAACAGCGCGTCGGCATCCGCTGCGAGACCTGCCACGGCAACATCGAGGCCTACGCCGGCACGCAGTCCGGCACGGCCTGGGACGGCACGACGAAGGATCTCGCCGTCGACGGCAAGGGCCAGATCCTCGATCACGTCTACAAGGACGGCAACGGGGACTACTACCTGCGCAGCCGGCTGACGGGAGCGCTGCACTACATCCCGCAGACGCGCGATACGGTCGCCAACAACAACAAGCTCCATCCGACGACGGGCCAGCCGATCTACAGCGCCAAGGCCTCGTACGCGATGGGCCGCGTCGACGCGGATCCGAACAACGGAACGGGGCCGGTGCAGACCGGCGCGACGACCGCGGGTTTCGCGCACGGGGACAACATGGAGTGCGTCGCCTGCCACGGCTCGTGGACGAACACCTGCATGGGTTGTCACCTGGGCGGCGAGTACAACACCGGCAACAACTTCAGCAACACGACCGGCGAGCGCATCGTCTACCGCCAGCGCACGGCGGACTTCACGTACCAGTCGCCGCTCTTCTTCACGCTGGGCGTCGGACCGCGCGGCAAGATCACGCAGTTCAGCGCCAACACGAAAGTGTTCTACCGCTGGAAGGACAAGAACAACGAGCTCACGCGCGTGTTCACGTTCTCCGATCGCAATGGAGCGGGCAACAACCCGGGCGCGGGCTTCGGCTCGCTGAGCCACAACGCCTTCATGGCGCACTCGATTCGCGGCAAGGTGAGCAGCAACAAAGAGGGTCCGCGGTATTGCGCGGTGTGCCACTTGACCAATGAAGGGCTGACGAACTTCGGCCCGCAGTACGACTCGTTCCGCGCGGCGCTCGCGGCACGCAATTATGGAGCGCTGGACTTCAACCTGTTGAAGCAGGAGTTCGGCCGCAATACGGGCAACGCGGACAACTCACCGTTCTGGGCCCACATGGCGGCGGGGTTGGGATCGGGACTGTTCCTGTTCGACGAGGATGGCTGCCCGGTGAATCCGCTGGACGACGACGATCAGCGCAAGGGGTGCTACAGCGACCCGTTGAACTTCGTCGGGTTCGCGCCGTCGTCGATTTTCGATGTCGCGCACGTGGCGTATGACTTGGACCGCATCGTCGAGGCCAGTGGGGTGGCGAACGGGTCGAACAATCACACGTGGATGAATCTGCCGCTCGGGCCGGCACTGCGAGATGGCGCGACGGATCCGCAGTTGGCGGGGCCGCTCGGGGCGACGTTGATCCGCAAGTTGTCGGACCCGGTGACGGGGATTGTGTTGGACTCGTGGATCGATTCCAACGGCGCGCTCAAGGGGGATGCGGGGACGCATATTGGGCCGTGAGTGATTGACGCGCTGACGGTGAACTGCGACCCACGGGTGACGTGGGTCGCGGTGTTTTCCGGAGACAGAAGGGAGATGAGGGGCAACGGAGAGAGAGGGGCAACGCGCCACACGCGCGTGCTCCGCATCGCGAACCCGGCGCGGAGCTCGATCCGGAGGACCGATCGAGCTCCGCGCCGGGTCTTGGGTCAGAGACGGCGGGGGCGGGGTGAGGCGCGAGGCAGACGGGTTTTGGCTCGCGGGAGGAGCTCTCAGCGCTTGGTTGGGCGATCACCATGTGATCACGATCGAGTTTGTTGCGTTCGCGGTGGCGGGGGCAGAAGGCGGCGGCGGAGTTGCGGTAGAAGACTTGGTACCAGAAGGTCGTGCCGCTGCCGGGGGTGGTGCCGCTGACCGTCGACAAGGCGGCGGTGGAGGGGCGTGGGTAGGAGGCGGTGCCTCCGCTTGCGACTTAGGCGCCGAAACGCACGAGCGTTCCGCCGGCGCAGCGCAGTCCGTCGTGGAACGGTTGCGGCGTTGAATTGGCGGAGTAGCGCAGGAAGACGGCGGCGGCGTGGCTGGCATGTCGGTGGCCCAGAGCACGGCGTTCTCGGGGTTCGATTGGCCCGCGATGGCCAGCAGCGCTCCTTGCGCGTGCACGCTGTTCGCGCAGCCGCGGCCCGCCGCGCCGTTGTTGCCGCAGGGACAGGCTCCATTGCTGCCGTCGCCGAAGCAGGTCGGCGTGCCCGCCGGGCTGCCGTTGCGGAAGAGCGTCACCCGGTCGGCGATCTCGTCGGTGAGCACGACGTCGAGATCGTTGTCGTTGTCGAAGTCGTAGAGCAGCGCGCACGAGGGGTTGGCGAGCGCGGGGAAGTTCTGGCTGAAGACGAACGTGCCGTCGCCCTGGTTCATCAGCAGACGCCATTCGTTGCCGTTGAACGACGACACGAGCCAGTCGAGGTCGCCGTCGCCGTCGAGATCGCCGAGATCCGTCGCGTTGGCGTGTCCCGCCAGCGCATAGACCCGTCGCGGGAGCAGGCCGTCGAGGCCGTCGCCGAGCAGGATCGCGGAGTTGAACGAGCCGGCGTTCGCGCTCGTGACGTCCAGGTTGCCGTCGTTGTTCACGTCGCCGCAGACGAGCATCCACACCGTGCCGCCCGACGTGGTCGAGCTCGATTGCGCGAAACCGCCGCTGCCGTCGGCGAGCAGGATGTTCACCGTCCCGTCGGCGCGATCGCCGACGACGAGGTCGAAGATGCCGTCGTTGTTCATGTCGGCCGCGGTCAGCGCCCACTCGCCGTTGCCGCTGTCGAGAGAGGTGAGCGGCCCGAAGGTGCCGTCGCCGTTGTTGTGGCTCAGCGTGATGTCGTTCGAGCCGTTGTTCGCCGTCGCGATGTCCATGTCGCCATCGCCGTCCATGTCGAGCACGGCGAGGCCCATCGAGAGCGAGGTCGTCGGGTACGTCGTCGCGGGCTGGAACGTGCCGTCGTTGTTGCCGAGCAGGATCGAGAACGAACCGAGGAGGTTCGCCGTGGCGAAGTCGGTGCGGCCGTCGCCGTCGAAATCCGCCACTTCGTTCGGGCTCGGCCGGCAGCCGACGGGATTCGTGGGCATCGAGAGTGGCTGCGTCAGGCCCGTTCCGTCGCCACGATTGAGCACGACGCGCACGTCGCACACGTCCTCGCAGGCGAGCACGAGGTCGGCGAAGCCGTCGCGATCCAGGTCCGTCGCGTTGCCGCCGTAGACGCGCACCGAGGTCGTCGGCACGTCGCGCAGCAGGAGATCGTCGATCTGGCTGAAGCTCGCCGGCGCGCTCACGGCGCGCACGCGAAAGCGCGCGTAGTAGCCGGCCGCGCGCAGGAAGGAGCCATCGCCGGCGCACGTTGTGGTTGACGCCGATGGTGATCAGCTCGCCGGCCGCGAAGCGCTTCGTGGGCGTGAAGCGCAGGCGCGTGTTGGCGTTCTCGAGGGAGAACGCGCCGCCGATGACGCCGCTGATGTTGCCGAACACGCTGGCGTTGCTCGCGGCCGGCGGGAGCGTCGCGGGGTCGAGCGCGCGATCGAATTCGAGCAGGATCGTCGTGTTCGCGGCGACGTTGCTCGCGTTGAGCGGCGGTTGGATGCTGGCGACGGCGGGTTGCAGGCGTGGACCGGGGCGGAGGACGCGAGCGCGCAGGCGATCACACCGAGGAGGAGGCGGGGGCGCTGGTGTCCAGACTCCGGACGAGACTGCGGGGGAGCATAACGGCGACCGTCGCCACGACGATGGAGTTGTGGCGGGCGAATGCGACGCCCCCGCGTTCGCGGTCCCGTGCGTGGCGAGTTTGCGCGTGAGATCGATTTTTGCGCAGCGGGCAGTGGGGGCGAATCGGTGTGACGTGGGTCGGAGGGCGGAAGGGAGCTGAGGCGCAAGGAGAGAGAAGGGCAACGCGCCACACGCGCGTGCTTCGCATCGCGGGCCGGCGCGGAGCTCTACCCGGAGGACCGATCGAACTCCGCGCCGGG
>JBGATX010000216.1:0-9098 GCA_044228975.1 Planctomycetota bacterium
CGGCCGCGAGTTCCGCGTGTGCATCGTCGGTTCGGCGTCGAGCGCGCGCGTGCTGCCGCCGGGAGCGCTCGCGGCGCCCGATTCCGCCGGCGGCGGGCTCGAGACGCGCGCCGCGCTGGCCGCGGAGCGCCTGCCGGCATCGCTCGACCAGACGCTGCGCTCGGTCGCGCTCGCGGCGCTCGACGCACTCTCGCTCTCGGGCCACACGCGGTTCGACTTGCGCTTGTGCGCCGAGCGCGGACCGCTGCTCGTCGACCTGCACGCCAACTGCGATCTCGAGCCGAGCGCCGATCTCGCGCGCGCCGCGGCGCGAGAGGGCTGGCCCTACGAGCAGCTCGTCGATCGCATCGCGGCCGACGGCATCGCCAACGCTACGCGGCGTTGACGAGCGCGCTCCCTGCGCGTTCGGCCGCGCGCCGTCCGGCGTGCAGCAGGAACGCCGCCGCGAGGCCGGCGAGCACCGCGACGATCGCCAGCGCGCGCGCGAGCGAGTGCTCGCGCTCGCCGAAGCCGCGCGCGGCGACTTGCGACACGATCGTCGGACCGAGACAGCCGACGAGATTGATCGCGAGCAGGTAGACGGACGCCGCGCGCGCGCGCAACGAGGGTGGAGCGAGCTCCTGCACCGCCGCCGCCGCGACGCCGAATCCCGCCGCGGTGAAGAACGACAAGGGCGCGAGCACGGCGAGCAGCGCGCCACCGGAGGGCATCCAACCGATCGACGCCGCGCACGGCACGCCGCACAGCGCGGCGAACGTGCCGACGCGCAAGTGCGCGGCACCCGGCGCCCGCGTGCGTCGCCGATCGGCGACGATTCCTCCCGCGAACACGCCCAGCGCGCCGGCGAGGCCGAGCACGAGCCCGTAGCCGACGCCCGCCTGCGAGCGCGACCAGCCGTGCGAGCGCTCGAGCACGCTCGGGATCCACAGGTTCACCGCGTAGCCCGAGAGCGAGAGCAGCGCGAAACCGAGATGATGCGCGCCGAGCAGCCGCCAGCGCGCGCGCAACCAGCTCGCGAGCTCGCGCCACGAGCTCCACGCGCGCGTCGACGCGCTCGCCGACGCCTCCCGGGCGAGCGGCGGCTCGCGCAACGTCAGCACGAGCGGAGCGAGCGACGCACCGCACACGCCGGCGAGCACGAGCGCCGATTGCCAAGGCTTCAACGCACCGAAACCCGGCAGCTCGATCGGCGCGGAGGATTGCGCCAGCGCGACCACGGTTCCGCCCGCGACGAACGCGAGGCCCGAGCCGAGGTAGATGCCCATCGAATAGGCACTGATCGCGCTCGCGCGTCGTTCCTCGGGGAACGTGGCGGCGATCCACGAGTACGCCGCCGGCGAGAGAGCCGCCTCGCCCACGCCGACGCCCACGCGCGCGAGGAAGAGCTGCGTGTAGCTCTGCGAGAGCCCGCACACGACCGTCATCGCGCTCCACGCCACGAGGCCGATGCCGATCGTGCCGCGCCGGCTCCAGCGATCGGCGAGCGTCGAGAGCGGCAGTCCGAGCAGCGTGTAGAAGATCGCGAAGCTCGCGCCGAGCAGCAGGCTCATCTGCGTGTCGCTGATCTCGAGGTCGGCGCGGATGGGCTGCACGAGCAGCGCGAGCACCTGCCGATCGACGAATGCCACGACGTAGATCGCGAGCAACAGGGCGACGCCCCAGCGCGCGCGCGCGGCGCCGGACGTCTCCGCGCCGATCGAGACCGGCGCGCTCGCGAGCGAACCGCGCGGGGAAGTGGTCACGTCGCCCATGGGTGCGCACGCGAGTCTAGTGTCCCGTCTCGCAAGTCCCTTGTGGGAGGCCGTCAGCCCTTGGACGGCGCCGCGCGCCAGTGGATAACATGCTTGCACGGAGCCGACGGCACGTCGCGCGGAAGGAACTCAGCATGTCGTTCGGTCTCGAGCTCGCGAGCGTCGCACTCGCCGCGTTTGCCCACGTTCCTTCGCCGTCCGAGGCCTCCGTCCACGCGAGCGCGCCCGCGGTGCCGGCGCAGGGCACGCCTTCCGAGGCGGAAGTGGCGGACCTCGCGCGCGCGCTGCTGCGCGAAGCGGCCACGGGCCAGCGCAAGGCCGTCGACGCGCGCGTCGACATTCCCGAGCTCGTCGCGCGCGCGCTGCGCCCGCTCCAGATCGACGGCGCGGAGCTCACCGACGCGGTGGCGCGCATGTCGAGCGTCCTCGAGCGCCGCGGCATCTTCGGGGCCGCGTTCGCGGAGGTCGGCCCGCGGGGAACCGACGGCCTCTCGCTCGTGCGCGTCGCGACGCTCGAGTCCGACCGGCTGCTCGTCTTCCGCATCATCCGCAAGCAGGGCGACTTCAACTTCGTCGAGCTGCGCGCCGGACGCGCGCCGAACGGACGCGTGTGCGTCGTCGACAAGCGCGACCTGGGGTTGGGCAACTGGACGTCGGAGGAGCTGCGTCGCGCGTACCTCGCGGAGCTCGCGACGCGCCACCCCGAACGCATCCCCGCGCTGCCGGCGGAGCATCGCACGCTGGCCGAGCACGCGGCGGACGTCGCGCGGCTCTCGGCGCTCGTCGGCGAGCAGAAGAACGCCGAGGCGGTCGAGCTGTACAAGAGCCTGCCGGAAGCGCTGCGCACGACGCGCATGCTGCTGCTCCCGATGCTCCGTTGCTCTCGCGAGGTCGCTCCCGACGTCTTCGAGCAGGCCGCGCGGAACCTGCGCACGCGCTACCCCGGCGACGGGAGCGGCGCCCTGATCACGTTGACCGACGACCTGTCGCGCGGCGACTACGACGACGCGCTCGTGCGCCTCGACGAGATCGCTGCCGCGGTCGGCGACGACGCCTGGCTCGAGGTCTGCCGCTCGACCGTGTTCGAGAAGAAGAACGACCTCGACGCCGCGCGAGCGGCGCTCCAGCGCGCGATCGAGCGCGAGCCGGGCTTGAAGCGCGCGTACGACGCGCGCCTCGAGTTCGCGCTGAGGCACGCCGAGCACGAGCTCGTGTTCGAGACGCTGAAGGGGCTCGACACGCACTTCCCGATGAAGTGGGCCGGCCTGATGGAGTCGAAGCCCTACGAGGCCTTCGCCGCCTCGCCCTGGCACGCGAAGTGGATCGAGTACCTGAAGGCGAAACCGCGCTGATGCGCCGCTCCCGCGGTCAGTTGCGGAACGAGTCCTGGTCGAGCGACGGCTCGCGGTGCGACGACAGGCCGAGGAACATGCCGAGCGCGAGGAACGTGACGAGCATCGACGAGCCGCCGGTCGAGAAGAACGGCAGAGTGATGCCGGTCATCGGCACGAGGCCCAGGTTCACGCCGACGTTGACGAAGAACTGGCCCGCGAAATAGAGCGCCACGCCGCCCGCCGCGAGGCGCGAGAAGCGGTCGCGGATCGCGCTCGCGCTGCCCATCATCAACGCGACCATCAACGTGTAGACGCCGAGCAGGAGCGTCGTGCGCAGGAAGCCGAACTCCTCGGCGATCACGGTGAAGATCGAGTCGCAGTCGCGCTCGGGCAGGTGACCGGCCTGGTTCGCGACGCCGCCGCCCAGCCCCTGGCCGAGCAGCCCTCCGTTCCCGATGCCCAGGCGCTCGTGGTAGGCGTGGTAGGCCGGCCCGCCGCGAGCGTCGATCAGGTCCTGCGCGCCGAAGCCGTTCAACCACGTCTGCACGCGCTGCAGCTGGTAGTCGTGCACGCCGATCTGGAACCGCCAGACGCACACGCCGACGAGCAGCGCCCCGGCGATGAACCACAGGAGCACGCGCGCGCGCGCGCCGGCGACGTAGAGCATGCCGAGCGTGATCGGCACGATCGTGAGCGCCGTGCCGAGATCGGGCTGCAACGCGACGAGAGCCATCGGCGCGAGCGCGATGCACAAGGGCGGGATCCAGTCGCTCGCGCGCTGCAGCCGGTTGCGGTAGAGCACGCGCGCCAGCGCGATGATCACGCCGAGCTTGGCGAGTTCGCTGGGCTGCAGGTCGAAGCGCACCGGCATCGGGATCCAGCGCCGCGCTCCGTTGCGCGACTCGCCGAGCACGGGCACGAGGCACAGGAGCACGATCGCCAGACCGTAGACGACGTACGCGTTGCGCCGCAGCCAGCGCGGCCGCAAGGCGAGAGCGATCAGGATCGCGGGCAGCGTGAGCAGGACCTTGTCGGCGTGCGGCGCGAAGAACACGTCGTCGCGGCCGGCGAGCGCGTCCGCCTCGGCGATCGTGTAGACGAAGAGCGATCCGAGAGCGAGCAGACCGAGCGCGATCAGGAGCACATGCCAGTCGAGCTCCAGCCAGCGCACCTCGCGCAGCGAGAACGCGCGCGCGGGCGAGAAGCTCCCCGCGAGCGAGCCGCGTGAAGGTGCTTCGTCGTCGGGTTCGCCGCGCGTCATCTCAGTGCTCCTGCGCCATGAGCTCCTGGCGTTTCGCGAGCCAGTTGCGCACGCACGGCTGGCGCAGGAACTGCGCCGCGACGTACACCGCCGTGTGGCTCGAGGTGCGCGCCGTGTCGTGCAGGTAGACCACCACGACCGCGAGCGGCTTGTCGGCCGGGAAGAAGCCCGCGAGCCAGGCGTGCTTGCGCACGCGCCCCTCGTCGGCGTCCGCGCGATCGGAAGGCGCCGACGCATCTCCGATGCGGAACGCCGCGTAGTCGCCGCTGCCCGTCTTCGCCGCGAGCGTGAAACCGAGCGACTGCGCGTCGAGGCCCTTGCCGTGCGCCGTGCCGCGCGCGCCCGCGACGACCTGCTCCATCGCGCGGCGCACGAACTCGAGGCTCGCGGGCGAGAGGCCGAGCTCGCGTCCGCGGCGCTCCACCGGCTGTCCGCCGATCGAGCGCACGAGCGTCAGCTCCGGCAACCAGCCGGTCGCGAGGCCCGCGAGAGCGCGCGCCTCCTGCATCGGCGTCACCTGCACGTAGGTCAGGCCGTTGGCGAACTTGCGCCGGCCCGAAGGCTGCTCGAGCTCGCGCAGCGAGCGCGCGTTGATGCCGAGGCTCGAATGCTCGACGAGCCCGCTGCGTCCCTGCGCGCCGAAGAGGCGCACGCCCGTCGGTTCGTCGAAGCCGAAGAGGCGCGCCATGTCGAGCAGCTGTTCGCTCGTGTAGGCCTCGCCGACGTGCGCGAAGTAGCTGTTGCAGCTCACCTCGAGCGCGGTCGCGAGATCGCTCTGATGGTGCGTGTCGTTGCAGTGCATGTCCGCGTAGCCGGGATGTCCGTCGGCGAGCGGCTCGCACGAGAACACCTGGCGCGGATCGAAGCCGAGGCGATCGAGCGCATAGGCCGAGACGAAGGGCTTGAAGACCGAGCCCGCCGGATTGAAGGTCGGCATCGTGAAGGTGCGCTCGCGCACGAACGCGCGCTCGCCGTCCCGGCCGGGCGGAGGCTCCGCGGGACGCGACGGCGCGCTCGCCGCGGCGAGGATCTCGCCGTCGACCGTGATCCGCGCGATCGCGCCGACGGGGTTCTGGAACCAGATGCGATCGGTCTTCTCGTCGCTCGGCATCTCGGGGTGCTCGATCGCGCGCTGCGCGGCGGCCTGCAGCTCGAGATCGAGCGTCAGCACGAGGTCCTTGCCGTTCTCCGGCGGCTGGCCGGTCGCGCGTTGCGCCGAACCGGCGAGACCCTGCACCTCGCGCCAGCCGAAACGGCCGCGCAATTCGGGATCGAAGTAGTCCTCGACGCCCGAGCCGCCGGTCCACTCGTCGGAACGGAAGAGGCGCGCGGCGAGGTCGGCGAGCTCCTTCTCCTCGTCGGCGCTGCGCAGGACCTGGTAGCGCAGCACGTCGTAGCGGCGCTGATCGCGCACCTGCGAGAAGAGCTCCTTCAACGACGGCTTGCGCACGCTGCCGATGAGCATGCGCGTCGCGCCCTCGAGCTCGGGAGCGAGCGAGGCGTAGACGCGGCGCGTCTCCTCGCGCACCGCGAAGCCGCGGAAGCGCTCGGGATCGCGCTCGAGCGCGTGCACGAGCTCGTAGGGCGGATCGTCGGAGCGCGAGCAGGCCGAGCAGCGCGCGATCGCAGGCGTTCACGAAGCGCGCTTCGAGCGCGTGAGCGAGGCGCGACAGCTCGGCGAGCGCGGCGGGACTCTCCGCCGGCAAGCGCGGTTCCGCCAGGTGACGCCAGCGTTGCGCCAGCGCCTCGGCGGCATCGCTCGGGCTCGCGGGCGCGTCGACATCGACCGCGAGCGCGCCGTCCGCGCCGAGTCCGAGCGCGACGCCGATGCGACCCACGTCGCTCCACGGATCCTCGCCCGACCCCGCCCGCGCCTGGAGCTCCGCGTCGTCGAGCGCGAGCACGCCGCGCTCCGGCAGCAGCGAACGCAGCGGCTTGGGGTCGTCGAACAGCGCGCGCAGGTCGGAGACGACCGCGAGCGAGTCGAGCTCCGTCCACGACGGCGGCGCTTCACCGCGCTCCGCGCCGCGATCCGTCGAGGCCGCGTAGAGCTGCGCGAGCCCGTCGAGCAGCCGCGCGCCCGCGTGCTTGCGCCCCTGGCGCGCTTCGACCGCCGCGCGCGCGAGCAGGCGCGGAAGCACGAGCGCGTCGAGACGCGCGAGCCACCGCGCGCGCCGCGAGCGCACCCATTCGAGATGGCGCGCGTCGTCCCACGACATCAAGCGCGCGATCCAGCGCGTGTCGCACGCGCGCTCGAGCGCCTGCGTCGAGAGACGTCCGGGCTCGAAACCGGCCGCCTCGGCGAAGAGCGCGTCGGCGCTCTGGTCCTCGCCGTCGTGGCGCTGCTCCTCGAGCGCGCCGATGAGCAGCTCGAACGGAGCCGCGTCGCGCGCGCTGCCCCGTTCGACGGACCCGGGGCCGACCAGCAGCGGAGCGATGCGCGCGAGGTCGTCGACGCCGCCGCGCAGGCGCTCCTGGAGCTGCGCGAGCTCGAGCGCGGGCTTCGTGCGCCGAACGCGCTCGGCGTACAGCTCGAGGTACGCGCGCTCGCGCCGCGGGTCGTCATCCTTGAAGCGCAGGCGCGTCCACTCCTTGAGCTGGACTCCGAGCAGCTCGCCCACGTAGAAACGCAGATCGAGCGCGCGCCGCGAGCGGAACTCGCTCTCGGGAGCGTTGCTCGCCGGCACGCCGACGCCGCCGAGCGTCACCGCTTCGCCGCGCGACAACGCGGCGAGCTGCGCCGGGGAGATCGACGCGAGCGCCGTCCCCCATGCGACGAGGTGCGCGCGCGCCTCGTCGAGCGTCACGCAGCGCTGCTCGAGCTCGCTGCGCGCGTGCGCGACGAGTCCGAGGACGTGGCCGCGGCGGAAGTCGCGATAGTTGAGCTCGACCGAATATCGATCCTCGTCGCTCGCGATCAACGCTCCGTTGCGGTCGCGGATCGTCCCGCGGTGGTACGGCACGACGTTGGCGGAGCGCACGAGGTTCGTCGCCTCGCGGCCCCACACCGGCGCCTCGAGCACCTGCACCTGGAAGAGGCGCGCGACGAGCACGCACAGCCCGAGAGCGACGACCGCGACGAGCGGCAGGAAGCGGCGTTGCGCTACCACCGCCGCCTCCGCAGCGGCGTCAAGCCCGGCAAGTGCGCGAGCAACGGTCCGCAGGCGAGCGACACGAGCGCGGACGTGATCGCGACGGGGACGAGCGCGAGCATGGCGAGCACGAACGACGAGCCCTCCGCCAGCCCGCGCACGTGCTGCACGAACACGAGCCAGCCGTCGAAGACCAGCACCGAGAGACCGCAGAACAGGGCGCGCCAGGTCGCCATCGTGAGCTCGAACGCGCCGCGCACGAAGAAGACGAGCGCCACGACGAGCGCGAATCCGGCCGCGAGCGCGACCGCGGGCTCCACGGCCAGCGCGGCGCGCGCCACGAGAGCGCTCACGACCATCCACGGCGCGTCGCGCGCTTCGAGGCGCGCGAGCACGCTGAACACGAGCACCAGGCCGAGATCGGGCACGAGCGCGCCGCCGTGGCGCGACCACAGGGCCTGCAGGGACTGCATCCACACCAGCCAGGCGGTGAAGAGCACCCAGGCGACGACGCGCTGCGTCATTCGTCGAGCTCCCCGCGCGCGAGCACGACGCGCCAGACCTGGAAGTCGCAGAGCGAGCGCGCGTCGACGCGCGGCTTCACGCGCAGCTCGTGCTCGCCGCGCACGCGCGGCAGTTCCGTCGAACCCAGGTGCAGGCCCGCGGGCACGCTGCGATCTCCGCCGCCGGTGTAGAGCTCCGCGTGCTGCGTCGGCACCGGATCGGCGGTCGAATCGGCGTCGATGCGGTTCTCCCAGGCGAAGACGAGCTCGTCGCCGTCGCGGCCGAGCGACACGAGGCGCCCGAGCGGGAGCGGCGCGTCGAGGCCGTCGATTTCGGCGAGCCCGTGCACCGCGAACCCCGCGTCGCCGACGAGTCGCACCGTCGACGTCCACGTGCCCGCGATCTCGACGCGACCGACGAGCACCGTGCCCGCGCGCAACGCGGCGCCCGCTTCGATGCCCGCGCGCCGGCCGTGCGCGAGCACTCGGCCCTCGCGACCGATCGAAGCGACGCCGGGCGCGAGGCAACGCGAGTCGAACCAGCGCTGCGCGTCGAAGGGATCGCACGCGAGCGCGCTCCCGGCCTGCGCCATCTCGGGTCGCGTGAGCGCGACGACCTGGTACGGGCCCGTCGAGAGATCGATCGCCGCGCGCACGGCGCACAGGCTCGCGCCGCCGAAGTCGAGCTGCGTCCAGTCGCCGAGGCGATAGCCGTTGGCGAGCCCGCGCCAGACGTCGTTGCCCTGCTCGCTCTCGCGCTCGACGACGGTCACGGTGCCGGTCGCGAGCCCGCCGGACTTCGGATCGACGGCGCGGGCGCCCGCGTGGAACTCGCGTTCGCCCGCGTGGAACTCGCGTTCGCTCGGGGCGTGCACCGCGAGGTGCAGCTTGCGCTGCGCGTCCGCGGGACCGGTGACGACGCCCCCGACGACGAGTTCCACCTGCGAACCGTCGGGAGCGCGCACGCTCGCGCCGACGCGGAAGGCGCGCTCGGTGACGAGCTCCACCAGAGCCTCGCCCGCGTTCACTGGCGAGAGCGAGAGCACGCGGCCGACGTAGACGTCGCCGGCGACGACCGGCATGCCGGCAGCGAGCGGCGCGCGCGGATCGAACTGGATCGTGAGCTGGTCGGGCGTGCGCGCCTTGCGCTCGATCAC
>JBGATX010000217.1:0-9968 GCA_044228975.1 Planctomycetota bacterium
CTCCGGTCCCGTCGCCGGACCGTCGGGCAGGATCGCGACCACGCGACCGGACTCCTCGCCGTGGTTGTAGCGCTCGAGCGTCTCGACGCCGGCGCACAGGACGGGCTGGGCGAGCTCGGTGACGTGCACGTACGCCGGATCGACTTCGATCACCACGAGCCAGCCCGAGCGCACGCTCGGTTGCTCCGCGCGCCAGGCGTGGACCCAGGGTTCATCGAGCAGGAACGGGACGGCGAGCTCGAGGGCGCGCACTTCGCCGCCCTGCGCTCGCGCAGCCACGCGCGCCGGTTGGCCCGCGCCGCGCGCCGCTTGCACGGCGACGACCACGCCCGCGGCGAGACACGCCGCACCCGCGATCCACAGTTGGAATTTCTTCATGGCGAGGAGCTCAGTTGCGGGTGAATTCGAGATCGTCGAAGCCGATGCGGCCGACGCTCGAGCCGTTCGACGGTCCGACGCGCAATTGCACGTGGGCGATGTCCGAGAGATCGATCACGGTGCCGTCGCGCGCGAAGTCCTTGACGCGCATGCGCACCGTCTCCCATTCGTTGTTCCAGCCGACGCCCACGGTGCCGCACGAGTTGCGCTGGTACGGCTCCTCGATGCCGCCGCCGTAGGTCGAGAGGCGGATCGAGCTCTGGTGTCCCGCGCCGTCGACGAGCACGACCGTGAAGTCGAGATCGCCGAGCGTGGCCGTCGTCTCGGTCGCGCGCGTGCACTGGCAGGCGCGGAACGAGAGGAACTCGAAGTCGCGCACGTCGCCCAGCGCGGGCGCGATCGCGAAGTCCACGAAACGATCGGCGTTCCATTGGAACACCAGGCCGCGAGTCGAATCGGCCGCGGTGCCCTCGGTCATGCCGTTGAACAGATCGGCCACGCCGAAGTTGAAGTCCCCATTGACGTCGTCGAGCCGCGCTTCGGCGAGCGAGCTGACGTCGAAGGTCACGGCCCCACCCGAGCTCGACAGGTTCGTGGCGTTGTTCGTCTGGAAGTCGTCGATGACGCGCCGGTCCGCGCCCGGAGCCTCCTCGTACTGCAGGTCGACGACCACGCAGCTGTTCGTGGGCACGCCCGGCGACTGGAAGGTCTCCCACTGGCGCCAGAGGAAGTCCTTCGCCGGCACGTTGCCCTCGGTGTAGCGCTTCACCAGCGGCAGCAGGTAGGCCTTCATGATCGCGTGCACGTCGGCGCGCGTGAGCTGGCACGGCCCGATCGAAACCGTCGAGCCGCCGCCGTCGTGGAAGGCTCCGTGGCCGGCGCCGTGGAGCTCGATCGACTGCTGCGTGCCGGTCGCGCGCTTGAGCAGCGGGAACGACATCGCGATGTCGCTCGACGCGCAGCCCGTGACGTCGCCATCGGCGCCGCCGACCCACAGGTGGTAGTTGGCGCCGTGCGGGTTGGCGCTCGAGGTGCCGAGGAAATCGGTCGGGGCGATGCTCGAGACGAGCACGATGTCGGCGAGCGTGAAGCCCGTCGGCGTGTACGTGCCGTCGAAGATGCGGTCGTACGCGCGACGCCCTCGCCGCCGCGGCTGTGTCCGATCCACACGAGGCGATGCGAATCGACGTGCCCGTTGAGCTGGCCGCCGGCGATCGTCGTCAGGTGGCTGAGGAAGTGCTCCGTGTTCGTGAGCGTCGTCGTCGACGCCGTTTCGATGCCCGGCATCGTGTTGTTCTGGTGGCTCATCACGATGCAGCCCCACGACGCGAGGTGGTTGCCGATGTGGTCGTACCAGGTGTAGTTGTGGCCGTTGCCGTGGCTCACCACGACGAGCGGCAGCTGTCCGAGGTTCGCGACGTCGGTCGGGAAGTAGATGTCCTCGCCGAGGAACGTCCCGCCGTTGTAGAGCACCTCGGTCACCGCCAGCGGACCGGGCACGCCGGTGGGATCGCAGACGTAGAAACCCGCCTCCTGCGAGAATCCGTCGATCACGTCGCCGCCGTCGAGCACGCCGTTGCGATTCACGTCGAGCACGACGTCGTAGGCGACACCCAGACCGAGACCCGCGTTGCCGTTGAGCAGCGACGAGTAGAAGAGCGTGTTGGAGCGGATGCCGCCGACGCCGACCGTCAGCGCCTGCGGCGCGCCGAAAACGTCCGTCAGCACGGGATTCACCGCGTAGACCTCGGGCGTGCGATGGAAGACGACGTACGCATCGACCGTCTGGCCGAGCAGATCGTCGAAGCCCGTCGGATCGAAGCCGATGAAGACCGCGTTGCCGGAGAACAGCACGTTGGCGTGGTCGAACCACGGGAAGCTCGCGAGCTGGCGGCCGGCGAGCTGCGCGCGGCGCACCTGCGCGAGCTGCGGCACCGCCGCCGCCGACGATCCCGCATTGACGACCGACTGTGCCTCGAGCGCGGGAACCGACAGGCATCCGGATGCGGCGACCAGCGCGACGCGCACGAGCGCGCGGCGCGCGGCGAAGAAGGGGGGCGACATGCGCTCCAGCATAACCGCCACGCCCGCGGCTCGGGCGCACGCGCCGGCTGCCCTTCCGGTCGGTCGAGGCCGTTCCGTCGACGCCCGCGGGCGAGCCTTGCTCCGTCGAGCGCGCTCAGCGAGTGCAGGCGCCGCGCCCGAAGTCGACCAGGCGCGCGAGCACTCCTCGCAGCTCGGCGCGGCGCACGATTGCGTCGATCTGACCCTTCTCCAACAGGAACTCCGCGCGCTGGAACCCGGGCGGCAGCTCCTGCTTGATCGTCGTCGCGATCACGCGCGGACCGGCGAAGCCGATCAGGGCTCCGGGCTCGGCGAGCGTGATGTCGCAGACCGAAGCGAACGACGCCGTCACGCCACCGGTCGTCGGGTGCGTCAGCACGCAGACCGAGAAGCCTCCGCTCTCGTTCAACGACGCCAGCGCTGCCGAGGTCTTGGCCATCTGCATCAGGGACAGCATGCCTTCGTGCATGCGCGCGCCGCCCGAGCTGGTGAAGATCACGAGCGGTCGCCCGTGCTTGCGCGCGAGATCGGCGGCCAGGGAGATCTTCTCCCCCACGACCTCGCCCATCGACCCGCCGAGGAAGCTGAAGTCGAGCACGGCGAGCACGATCTCGCGGCCTTCGATCGCGCCCGTGCCGCAGATCAGCGCTTCTCGCTGTCCCGTGCGATCGACGGTGCGGCGGATCTTCTCGGCGTACGGCACCTGGTCGGTGAACTCCAGCCGGTCGAGCGCGGCGAGATCGGCGAACTCCTCCTTCCACGTGCCTGGATCGACGACCATCGCGACGCGATCGCGGCCGGGCAGCGTGAAGTGGAACTCGCAGGCCGGGCAGACCATGCCTTTCTCCTCGAGCTCCTTGCGGTAGATCATCTGGCTGCAGCTCTCGCACTTGAGCCACAACCCGCCCGGCATGTCCTTCTTCTTCCACAGGCGCCGGCGCCGGCCTTCGGCGGTGCGCTCGGACGGATCGGGAGGACCGAGACCTTCGCCGCTCGCCTCGTCCTCCTGCTCGAGATCGACCTCGCGCACGTCGTCGGGCGCGAGTTCGAGCCCCTCGTTCACCACCGCTTCGTCGACGGGGGCCTTCTCGCGCTTCTCGTCGGCCGTCTTGCGCACGTCAGCGGACATCGGAGCCCTCTCCGCGGGCCTCGCCCGCGATGCGTCGGAATCGTGACAGCGTCGCGCGCATGTCGCGCTCGCCGAAGAGCGCCGAGCCCGAGACGAACACGTCGCAGCCCGCGGCCGCGCACGCGCCGATCGTCTCGGCATTCAGGCCGCCGTCCATCTCGACGTGGCCGGCGTAACCGAGCTCGCGCAGGCGGCGCGTCTTCGAGAGCACCTCGGCGCGGAAGCGCTGGCCGCCGAAACCCGGTTGCACGCTCATCACGAGCACGAGGTCGACGGCATCGAGCACACCGAGCGCGCGCTCGATCGGCGTGTCGGGATTGAGAGCGAGGCCGACCTGCGGCACGCCCTGCGCGCGGAAACCCGCCGCGATCTCGCGCAGCGCGGCGTCGTCGGCGCCGATCTCCACGTGAAACGTGAGCACGTGCGCGCCGGCGCGCGCGAACTCGCCCGCGTAGCGCAGCGGGTCGGTCATCATCAGGTGCACGTCGAGCGGCACGCGCGCGACGCGCTTGATCGCGGCCACGACCGGCGGGCCGATCGTCAGGTTGGGCACGAAGTGCGCGTCCATCACGTCGACGTGCAGCCAGTCGGCGCCGGCGTCCTCGGCGCGGCGCACTTCCTCGCCGATGCGCGCGAAGTCGCAGGAGAGGATCGAGGGCGAGATGGTGATCGGACGCAGTTTCTTGTCCGTGGTGCTCATCGCGGCTCGCGCTCGCGAGTCGGCGCTCATCATAGCCCCGGGCGCGCGCGCACTCCCGTTCAAGTGCGCCCACCCGCGAGGACGGCGAGCCCCGGGAGCAGGACGCCTTCGAGCAGCTCGAGCGACGCGCCGCCGCCGGTCGAGATGTGATCGATCTCGCCGGCGAGCCCCAGCATCTCGATCGCCGCGACGGAATCGCCGCCGCCGATGACGGTGTAGCCGGCGCAATCCGCGAGCGCGCGCCCGACGGCGGCCGTGCCGGCGCGGAACCCCTCCCACTCGAAGACGCCCATCGGTCCATTCCAGACGACCGTCTTCGCCGCGGCGATCTCGCGCGCGTAGGCCTCGCGCGTGCGCGGGCCGATGTCGAGCGCCATCAAGCCGTCGGGAATGTCGGCCGTGTCGACCACGATCGGGCGCGCGTCCTGGGTGAAGGCCTCGGCGCAGACGTGATCCTGCGGCAGGAGCACGCGCAGCTTGCGCGCGTCCGCTTTCGCGAGCGAAGCTCGCACCTGCTCGAGTTGATCGGTCTGCACCAGCGACTTGCCGACCTTGCGCCCGCGCGCGGCGAGGAAGGTGTAGGCCATGCCGCCGCCGACGATGAGCGCGTCGCAGCGATCGAGCAGGTGATCGACGACCTTGAGCTTGTCGCTCACCTTCGCGCCGCCGAGGATCGCGACCAGCGGACGCTCGGGCTCGTCGAGCACGCGACCGAAGGCCGCGATCTCCTTCTCCATCAGGCGACCCGCGGCCGACTTCAGGTGGCGCGCGACGCCGCACACGCTGGCATGGTCGCGGTGCGCCGCGCCGAAGGCGTCGTTGACGAAGACGTCGCCGTTCTTCGCGAGCTCGCGCGCGAACGCGTCGTCGCCGGCTTCGTCGCCGGGATGGAAACGCACGTTCTCGAGCAGCACGGTCGTGCCCTTGGGCGCGCTCGCGATCGCCGAACGCACCGCTTCGCCGATGCAATCGTCGAGCTTGCGCACGGGCGTGCCGAGCAGCTCGGCGAGACGCAGCCCCATCGGCGTGAGGCGCATGCTCTCGACCACCTTGCCCTTGGGCCGGCCGAGGTGGCTCATGAGCACGGGCTTGCCGCCGCGACGCAGGATCTCTCGGATCGTCGGCAGCGCCGCGCGGATGCGCGTGTCGTCGCTGATGCGGCCCTGGTCGTCCTGCGGGCAGTTGAAATCGACGCGCACGAGGACGCGCTGGTTCTCGACGACGAGGTCTTCGAGCCGAGGAGCTTCGAGCTTCATGGAATCCGATCGAATCGGGGCGCCGCGCGGTGGCGAACTCCCGCGGCGCCATCGCGGCTGACGGCGCGGCGGGACGAGCGCGAAGCGCCCGGGCGAATCCATCGGTTCACGGCTTCGCGGGGTTCACGGCTTCGTGGTGACGGCCGTCGAAGCGCTCGCCTGCTTCGCCTGGAGCTTGTGCGCGAAGACCACGAGGTCGACGACGCGCGCGCTGTAGCCCCACTCGTTGTCGTACCAGCCGACGACCTTGACCATGTTGCCCTGCATGACCATGGTCGAGGGCGCGTCGAAGATCGTCGACGCGGCGTTGCCGATGATGTCGCTCGAGACGATCGGCTCGTCGCAGTACTCGACGTACCCCTTGAGGCCCTTCGTCGCCGCCTGCTGGAAGGCCGCGTTGACCTCCTCGATGGTGACGTTGCGTTTCAGCGTCGCGACGAGGTCGACCACCGAGCCGTCGGGCACCGGGACGCGCAGCGCGATGCCGTCGAGCTTGCCCTTCAGGTTCGGGAGGATCTTGCCCACGGCGCGCGCGGCGCCGGTCGTCGTCGGGATGATGTTCTGCGCGGCCGCGCGGGCGCGACGCAGGTCCTTGTGCGGCAGATCGAGGATGTTCTGGTCGTTCGTGTACGCATGTACGGTCGTCATCAGCCCGTGCTGGATGCCGAACGCGTCGTCGAGCACCTTCGCGATCGGCGCGAGGCAGTTCGTCGTGCACGACGCATTGGAGATGATGCGATCGCCGGCTTTGAGCGTCTCGTGGTTGACGCCCATCACGATCATCGCGTCGATCTCGTCCTTCGCCGGCACGGTCAGGCAGACCTTGGCCGCGCCCGCGTCGAGGTGCTTCTGGCACGCCTCGCGCGAGGTGAACACGCCCGTCGACTCGATCACGAAGTCGACCGCGTTCGCCTTGTGCGGCAGCTTCGCGGGATCGCGCTCCGCGCCGATCGCGATCTGCTTGCCGTTGACCACGATGTGGTCCTTGCCGGCCTTGACCGTGCCGTGGAACCGGCCGTGGACCGAGTCCCACTTCAGCAGATGCGCCAGCGTCGCCGGATCCGTGAGGTCGTTGATGTGCACGACCTCGCAGTCGTCGCGCTGGGCGAGGAGGCGGAAGACGTTCCGACCGATGCGGCCGAAGCCGTTGATGGCGATGCGCAGGCCCATGGGATCCTTGGGGAGCTTCGAAGGCGATCGGTCGCGAACGACCGCGCCAGGACGAGACGGGACGGGAGAGCGGAGCAGCGTGTCGTACGAAAACGCTTTCGCTAAGCTGCCTCCCCCGCGCAGCCCGCGCCATGGGCTCCAGGTTGCACGGCGAAAGGGGCGCACAGCGTAGCTCTGCCCGCCGAAGGGATCAACGCGATCGGAGCCCTCGCGAAGGGCTCGCTCTCCAACCGAGTTCGACACCATGCGTCCGTCCGAGTCCGCGCTCCCGTTCCCGCCGCCCGCCGCGCCCGACGCGCGGGCGAGCTCGCCCCGCCGGCTGGGAGACGCGCTGGTCGGACTCGCGCGCGCCGTCGATCTCGCCACCGATACGCCGGTGTGCGTGGCGCTCTCCGGCGGCGCCGACAGCGTCTACCTGCTGCACCTCCTCGCCGCGGCGCGGCCGCGACCGCGCGTGTGGGCCGTGCACGTCGAACACGGCCTGCGCGGCGCGGCGTCGCGCGCGGACGCCGCCTTCTGTGTCGAGCTCGCGCGCTCTCTCGACGTCCCGCTCGTGCGCGAGCGCGCGCCGCTCGACGCGCAGGAGGGCGACCTCGAGCAGCGCGCGCGCTTCGCTCGCTACCGCGCGTTGTGCCGCGCCGCCGAGCTGCTGCGACGTGCGCACGCTCGTCACCGGACACCACGCGGACGATTCGCTCGAGTCGCTGCTCCTGCGCTGGATGCGCGGCGGAGACGTGGCGGCGTTCGGCGGCGTTCCCCTGCGCACGCAGCTCGTCGCCCACGGTGCGCTGAACCCGACCGCGCGCGAGGTGCTCGTCGCGCGGCCGCTCTTCGCGCTGCGCGCCGGGAGGAAGTGAGAGCCACGCTCGCGCGCGCCGGGCTCGCCTGGCGAGAGGACGAGAGCAACGACGGCGCGCGCTTCGCGCGCAATCGCGTGCGCCATGCGCTGCTGCCGGCGTTGCGCGCCACGTGCGGCGACGAGGTCGACGACCATTTGCGCGCCTTCGCCACCGCTGTCGAGGAGCTCGAGCGGCACTGCGCGCGCTGGACCGCCGGGGTGCGCTGGCAGGCGCCGCTCTTCGCCAGCGCGCGCGCGGGACGGTTCGCTCGGCGGCAGCCTGCGACGCGCCGAGATCGAAGCGCTCGTCGCGCCGCTGCGGCGACGCGCGCTGTGGCGACTGCTGCTCGAAGGAACCGGGCGCGCGCCCAAGGCGGCGCAGCTCTCGCGCGCGCTCGAGCTGCTCGAGCACCACGCCCGGCGAGATCACGCTCGCCGGGAGCTGGCGCCTGAGCTTGCGCCCGCATTGGATCCATCTCGATCCGCCGAGCGCACCCGCCGAACGCGGCGCGAGCTCGCGCCGCGACGTCGCGCAGCTGTGGCTGCCGTTCGAGGCGTGGGACGCGCCCGCCGCCGAGTCCGGCGCCGAGTGGCCGCTGCGCCTGCCGGGCGGCGTGGCGCTGCCCGACGGACGTTCCGTGCTGGCCGAGCTGATCGACCTGCCGGCCGGGAGCGACGTGCCCCGCTCGAGCGACTGCGTGGAGCTCGACGCGGAGGGTCTCGACGCGCCGCTCTCGGTGCGCTGGCCTAGGGTGGGTGAGCGTTTCCACGCCCTCGGCGCACCCGGTGCGCGCCCGCTCGGACGCTTCCTGCGCGACGCGGGCATCCCGCGCCACGAACGCGACCGCGTCGCGCTCGTGTGCGCCGGTTCGGAGATCCTCTGGGTGGCTGGAGTGCGGCCTGGCGAGCGCCGTCGCGTGGGTCCGCGCACCCAACGACGGCTGCGCCTGCGCCTGCGCCACTCCGAACGCTCTCCGGCGGCCGCGCGTCGGTGACTGGACCCGTCGCAGCGGGTACCTTGGCCTGTCGCCGATGGCCGATCCGAGTCCCAGCGCACACGCCGCCACGACCGTGGGCCGCAACCTCAGCGAGGTGCGCGCGCGCGTCGAGGCAGCCGCCCGCCGGGCGCGCCGGGATCCGAAGGCGGTGGAGATCGTCGCGGTCACCAAGCAGGTCGACAGCGCGACCACCGGCCTGTGCCTGCGCCAGGGACTGATCGACCTCGGCGAGGCGCGCATCGACGCGCTGGAAGCGAAGGCGCAGGCGCTGAGCTCCTTCCATCCGGCACCGCGCTGGCACTTCGTCGGCCACCTGCAGCGCAACAAGGCGCGTCGCGTCGCGGCGCTCGCGCACACGCTGCACTCGCTCGACTCGCTCGCGCTGTTGAACGCCCTCGGGCGGCTCTCGGAGGAGCTCGGACGCTCGCTCGTGTGCTTCATCGAGCTGCGCCTCAGCGGCGAGAGCGCGAAGACGGGGCTCGATCCGCGCGAACTGCACGACCTCGTGCGCGCCAGCGCCGCGCACCCGCGCCTCGCGTTGCGCGGGCTGATGACGATGGCACCGCTGATCGAGGGCGACGAGACACGCCGCCTCGAGGCCGCGCGAGCGACGTTCCGCGAGCTGCGCCGCATCGCGAGCGAGCTCGAGCGGAACCCGGAGCTCGCGCCGCGGTTCCAGGACGGCCGCGTGCGCACGTCGATGGGAATGAGCGACGATTTCGAGATCGCGATCGAGGAAGGCAGCGACTGCGTGCGGATCGGCAGCGCGCTCTTCGCCGGCCTCGACGACGAGAGGAACGCCGCGTGAGCGCTTCGGAACGCCTGCTGCTCGAGGTCGTGGGATCCAATCGCGCGCCGGCGGAGCTGCCGCGCGCGGGCGTGCTCGTCGGCGGCAGCGACACGGCGCGCGCGGGACTCGTCGTCAGCGGCGCGGAGGTCGACGGCGCCCACTGCGCGATCGCGCGCGCCAAGGGCGGCGGTTTCGCCGTGCGCGACCTCGGCAGCCGCGTCGGCACGAAGCTCAACGGCAAGACGGTCGCGAGCGCGCGCCTGCGCGCGGGCGACGTGCTGCGCCTGGGCGGCGCGGAGCTGCGCGTCGTCGATCCCAGCGCTCCCCTCGCGAAGCCGCAAGCGGAACCGGCGCGCAAGAACGTGCCTCCCGACGACGAGACGCGCGAGGTCGAGCTCGAGACGCCGGCGTCGGAGAACGTGATCGCCGCGAACATGCGCGTCGCCGAGCCGGCGACGCTGCCGAACATCCAGGGCTACCGCGTCGAACGCGTGCTCGGCCGCGGCGGCATGGGGCAGGTGTTCCTCGCGGTGCAGGAGAGCCTCGCGCGTCAGGTGGCGCTCAAGGTGCTCGCGCCGCGTCTCGCCGCCGACCGCGAGTTCGTGCGGCGATTCCAGGCCGAGGCGCGCGCCGCCGCGGCGCTCA
>JBGATX010000218.1:0-10265 GCA_044228975.1 Planctomycetota bacterium
GCCATCGACCGCACTCCATCGATCTCCGGAATTCGCGCTCGTCAGCCCGGGCAACAAGGCCTTCCATCCCGACCCTGCCGCCGCGGCATCCGCTCCCGCCGCGCCGCCGTTCGCCGGCTGAGCCGCGGGCGCAGCCTCCGCCGCGGCGCGCACGGACTCCTCGAGCGCCGCGATGCGCTCGGCCTGCGTGCGCAGTTCGTCCTCGCGCTGCGCGACGCGCTTGCCGATGTCGTCGACGCGACCTTGCCAGGTCGCCAGGGCTCCGCTCGACTCGCCGCGCGCCGCCTGCAGCTCGGCGGAGATGCGCGAGAGATCGTCGCGCGATTGCTTCACGCTGGTGCCGAGCTCCTTCATGTCGCGCCGCAGCCTCTCCACCTCGATGGTGTAGGCAGCGCGCAGCCGCTCCTCGACGGCCTTCTGAGACTGCGAGAGCTCCGCGGGCAGGCGCTCGAGGCGCGCGACGCGCTCCCCGGAGTTCGCCACGCGCTGGACCAACGTGCGGTCGTTCTCGTCCAAGGTGCGGAAGCGCCGGTCGAAGGCGTAGATCACGCCCGCGGTGAACAACAGTCCGATCACGGCCACCCACATCGGCGCCGAGGAGCGCGACCCGCCCGCGATCGGCATCGGGCCCGCCGAGCGCGCATCGCCGGGACTCGACGGGAAGAGCGGCGCGGGCTCGAGGCTGTGGAACGAATGCACGGATGGCGCGGGAGCGGGAGCGCTCGCCGTCGTGAGCGGAGTCGCGCTGGAACTCGCAGCACCCGGCGCGCTCACCGAGGAGCTCCCCGGGGCGCTCACCGCGGCTGCGCTCGCCGCTCGCGCAGCTCCGCCCGCGGCGGCCAGCTCGCGCGTGTGGGACATCGCCCGATCGCAGCTGGCGCAGATGACTCGCCCCTTGTGAACGAAGGCCCGCCCCTGGTCGAAATCGGCCTGCGGGACGGACTCGTTGCACAGGTCACAAAAGCGGACCTCCATGAAGCACCTCGTTCGCTGCCCAATCGGACGAATCGTGGGTCGAGCTGGAACTCCGATGCCCAGCCGTGCCCCCACGTTAGGAATCCACCTAGGTCATGACCAGGGAACGGCAACGTCCGCGCCGGCCCGAACCTCGCTCCGCTGGCCGTCCGGCGAACCTCGTCTGCTAGCCTCGGGCCATGGAATCGGGGCCGGTCGACGACACGGACGCGGGGGAGTTCGCCCCGCCCGACGAGGCGCTGCGCCGGCGGCTGAAACCGATCGCGCTCGAGTTCGAGGCCGGGATCTACGAGGCCGCGCTCGCTCGCGGACAGCGCACGCTCGAGATCCTGATGGAGCTCGCCCAGCTCTACACGCTGCTCGGTCGCATCCCCGAGGGCCTCGCGCTCGACCGCGAGCTCGTCGCGCGCCTGCCGGAGAACGACACGGTGCGCTACAACCTCGCGTGCTCGCTCTCGCTCGCGCAGCGGCTCGACGAAGCCTGCGAGGCGCTCGAGCAGGCGTGCAAGCTCGGATACGACGACGTCGAGCAGCTGCTCGCGGATCCGGATCTCGAGAACGTGCGCGCGTTGCCGCGCTTCGTGGCACTCGTCGCGCAGCTGCAAGACGCCGGCTTGAAGGACTGAGCCACGAGTTCGACGAATCGTCGCGCCTCGCGACGATGTCTCGACGTCGCGGATCTCTCGACCGAAGAGCGCGCGCCGCCTCGATGTTGGCGCGCCGGCCGCGGCCCTTCGGCCGCTCACTCGATCGACACGGGTTTCGCCGGCGCGTCCTTGGCGAGCTCCGGCGCGGGCGTCTCGGGCTGGAGCATCGAATCGTGCGCGCGCTCCTTCCACCATTCCTGCCAGCGCTGCACGGACTGCGCGCGATCGGCGCTCTCGGCTCGCGCGTCGTAGCCGAAGCGTTCGTGCGTCGCTTCGAACAGCGCCTGGATCGACAGGGCGCGCGTCATCAGGCGCTCGTCGGAGAGTCCGTTGATCAACGCCGGCACCGAGGCCCAGTCGCCCAGGCGCAGCAGCGTGCGCGCACGCTCGAGCGCGAGATCGGGTTCTCGCGCGCTCTGCGCCGTGCTCGCGCGCAGAGGTTCTACGAGGCGGCTGTCGCGCGTCGCGCCGAGTGCCGCGAGCGCCGCGCCGGCGACGTCGCGTCGCGGATCGGCCGCCATCGCGAGCAACGTGGGATAGGCGGGCTCGCCGACCTGCGCGAACCAGTGGATGAGCTCGACACGCTCGAGCCCGTGCGTCCAGGGCAGGCGCTGCGAGGCTTCGTCGATCTGCTCGCGCAGCTGCGGCGACGGCTCGAGCCAGCTGGAGCCGTGCGGGCCGCTCGACATCGACGACTTCGTCGTGGCGCAGGCGCTGGAGAGCGCGAGGAGCAGGGCGCCGGCGGCGACGGGAAAGAGAGAGGAGAGACAGACGGCGGAGAGGCGCGGCATGGGTCGAGGTTCCTTCTGGGAAGCGAGCGCGCGATCGCTCGCACTCCCGACCTGGATCGGAAAGAACCGCCCGGTCCTTGAGCCACGTCCGACGCCCGGAGCCGCCCCCGGGGCACGTTCCCAGGCCCGTTCAGCGTCCGAAACCGCGTCCGGGGAGCCCCAGCAGACCCGCGGCGCACAAGAGGCCGAGGCTCAACGCGAAGGCGAGCTCCGCGCGCCGATCCCCGGCCGCGGGAGGCCGCGCGGCGCTCGCGGCGAGCTCGGGGAGTCGCTCGTCGAGCACGCGGCGTGGAAACGCTCCTCGGGCGCGCTCGAGCTCGACCAGGCGCGCGGCGTGATCGAGGTCGAGCTCGACGCGCCAACGGCGGGTCGAGGCCCGAGGTCCGCGGGAACATCGCGCTGCGTTCGTTCGCTGGGGCCGGCGATCTCGCCGTTGGCCGAGCCAGAGCCGCGCGCGTCGCTCGCGCTCCCGCCCGAACCCCGCCCGAACTTCCCGCCTGAACCTGAATGGCGACGCGCGCACGCGCGTGGGTAACGTCGCGCCGTACGCAGTCGCAAGCGGCCGGGCGTCGCGCAGCTGACCCATGCTTCCCGCTCGCGCGGCGCGCGCGAGCATCCGCACGAGCGGCGCGAAGAGGCGCGTGTCGCTCCAGCGGCGCACCGTCGCCAAGCTGCTCGAACGCGCACGCGGCGACGCGCCGAGCCCGGGACTCGATCGCGCAGCAGCGGTGCCCTGAGTCGCTCTGCCACAGGCGCGCGCCGCCCGCGAGCTCCGCGGCCAGAGGATCGGCGCACCGGCCACGGCGGCGCGCGGTGAGGACACCTGCGCGTCGTGACCAGCCAGCCACCGCGAGCGGCGCAGCAGGCGCGGCACGACCGTGCTCACCCGGGCCGACGCGGCGCGTCGACGCGAGCTGGCGCGCGAGGAAGCGCCCGAGGCGCCTGCGCGCGGGAGGCGACTCGAGCCGCTCGCGCCCGAGCGGCACCCGCGGGTTGCAGCGCGCCTGGGCGATACCGTCGTCGCCGGCGCCACGACATGCAGCACATCGCCCTGGCGCCGGCGCAGCAGGCCGCGCGCGGCGCGCCGAGAGCCGCACGTCGCGTCCGCGCTTTGCTGGCGCCTGACCTGTCCGTCGCTGAGCACGAACACGAGCGCTTCCGTCGGGTCGGACGAGCTGACGCTTGCGACGTTCGCGACGCGCGCCAGCTCTCGAGCGCTTCGAGCAGGCGCGTCGGACCACCCGGCGGCCGCGACGCGAGCTCGCGCGCGAGACGAGCCTTCGCTCGGCTGCGTTCGCGCCGCCGGCGCGTACCAGCGGCGCGCCGAGATTCGCGGCGAAGAAGCGCAGCCGAGGCGTTCTTGGCGCGATCCAGCCGGCCGATCAGCGAGAGGATCGCGCCTTCGAGCGCGGCCTGGTTCACCCCGGACATGCTGCCCGACGCGTCCAGCAGGAACACGAGCTCGCGGCGTAGGCGGCGGCGCGCGCACGAGGCAGCAGCGCCGGTCCTTGCGCGCGGTCGCGTCGGCGACGAAGCTGAGGCCAGCCGCTCGTCCGCGAACGCGAGCCAGCCGCCGCCGAGCGCAGGTACGCGGCAAGCTCTGCCAGCGGCGCCTCGCCGGCTTCGAGCGCGGCGGTGACGAGCACGTCGGCGCCCGGGAGCCGGGAGCGCAGCGCGCGGGGCTCGATGCGCGCCAGCGTGACGAGCGCGCTCGCGCGCAGCTCGCTCTCGAGCGACTCGAGCGCGGGGCCGGCGCGCCCGGCGAGCAGCACGAGAGGTCGCTCGCCGCACGCGATCGAGAGCGAGAGCGAGTCGTTCTCGCTGTCCGCGTCGGGGCGCTCCGAGCCGCGCTCCCTGTCGTGTTCGACGATCCGCGCGCGCAGCTCGACGCGATTCCAGCCCGGCTCGAGCACGCCGAGCGCGAGCGGGGCCGACCAGTGCGCGCAGCCGCTCGAATCGCGCGCGGATCCCGGTGGCAACGGGCTGTCGAAGGAGAGCTCGCGCGCGCCCGCGGCCGACTCGATGCGCACGTCGATGCGCGCGTCGCGCGGCGCGTCGTCGGCGGCCGCGAGCCACAGGCCGGCTCGCACGAGGCACGCTTCGCCTTCGCGCACGAAGCGCGGCGCCTGGAGATCGTCGAGCGCGAGATCGTCGATTGTCGCGCGCGGCAATCGGCGAGCTTCGATCTCGAAGCCCGCTCGCGCGAGCTCGTCGAGCGCGGCGCGCGGATCGACGCCCGTGAAGCCGCCGTCGCCGAGGATCACGATGCGGCCACCGCCGGCGTGCGCAACGCGCGCGAGCTCCGCGGCGAGCTCGAGGGCGCGCGCGAGCTCGCTCGCGTCCCCCGATTCCTCGCCGCCGCTCGCGGCCGGCACGCGCTCGCTCGTGCTCGACGCGCCTTCGAGATCCTCGGGCGCGAGACGCAGAGCGCGCTCGCCGAAGCGCACGCAGGAGAGCTCCGTCGCCGGATCTCGCGCGCGCACGCTCTCGATCTCGCGGCGCATCCACGCGGCCCAGTCCGGTCGTGGCGCGCGCGCGCTGCGCGAGGCGTCGACGAGCACGACGTTCAGTCGCTTGCCAACAACCGCGTTCGCGCGCGGCCAGCTCCACCACACGCCGAGCGCGAGCGCGAGGAGGCCCGCGCACAGGCTCGCGCGCGCGAGCGCGACCCGCAGAGAACCGGCCGACGCAGGTTCAGCTCTCGCCACGCGCAGCCCGGACGCTCTCGGTCGCGTCGACGGGCGCGACGCGCGCGGTGCTCCCGATCCAGCCGCCTCCGATCAGACGCTCTTCACGCAGGCGATCCTCGGGCCGATGTTCCTGATCGATGTCGGACTGGTAGAACGCCGCGCCCTGGCCGGGCGTGACGGCGAACTGCGGCTCGTCGAAGACGACCTCGGCGCGCTGGCCGCGCACGAAGACGCGTGCCGGCGCGCTCGGCGTGCGGTAGCGGTGCTGCACCCGACACACGATCTCGTTCGACGCGGGCACGTCGACGCCGATCCAGTTGAGGTCGTCGACCTCGAAGGAGCGCACGCCGCACTCCTCGCGCGAACCGAGCACGACACGGCCCGCTTCGGGCTCGAGCGCGACGACGTACAGCGGATCGGCGCCGGCGATGCCGTGTCCGCGGCGCTGGCCGATCGTGAAGTGCTCCGTGCCCGCGTGCTCGCCGAGCGTGCGACCACTCGTGTCGACCAGCGCGCCCGGGTGCAGCTCGACCCTTTGCTCCGCGAGCAACCGGCGGTAGTCGTTCGAGGGCACGAAGCAGATCTCCTGGCTGTCCTTCTTGACCGCCGTCTTCAATCCGGCTTCGCGCGCGAGCGCGCGCACGGCGCTCTTCTCGAGATCGCCCAAGGGCAGTCGCGTGCGCGCCAGGCCGTCCTCGGGCACGGCGAAGAGCTGGTAGGACTGGTCCTTGTTCGCATCGCGCCCGCGCGAGAGGTGCACGCGCCCGTCGACGATCCGCAGGCGCGCGTAGTGCCCCGTCGCGACGCCGTCGGCGCCCAGATCGCGCGCGAAGGCGAGCAGCTTTCCGAACTTGAGGTCGCGGTTGCACACCGCGCACGGATTGGGCGTGCGGCCGCGCGCGTACTCGCGCAGGAAGTAGCGGATGATCGCGCCGAACTCGTCCTTCAGGTCGACCGATTGGAACGCGACGCCGAGCTGCGCCGCGACCATGCGCGCGTCGCGCGCGTCGCCGACGGAGCAACAGGACTTCTTGCTCGTCTCGTGCTCCTCGACGTGCACGCCGTTGCGCATGAACAGGCCGACGAGGTCAAGCCCTTCGCGCTGCAGCATCCAGGCGACCACGGAGCTGTCGACGCCGCCCGACATGGCGACCACGAAACGCGGACGAGAGCTCACGGCAGGCATCGCACGGCGGGCATCGATCGGGTGGAAACGGAGGTGGGAGAACGCGCGCGGCGCGACGCGGGGCTCTCGGAGCGCGCGTAACCGGCCGCGCGCGGCAGGGGAGGAGCTTGGGACACGCCCGTCTTGGCGTCCAGTCCCGCCTGCGCTAGTGTCTTCGCCCCTCGTACGGCTCGCGCGCGCTCCCGAGTGCGCGCCGCCGCCCCCGCGCGACCCCACCGGGCCTACTCCGAAACGACGTCATGAACCTCCCCATCAGCTTGGCCTTCATCGTCCAGGAAGCTCCGGCCGCGGGCACGGGCACGGGTCCGGCAGGGCCGGGCACGCCGAAGCCGCCGAGCATGTTCGACATGCTCGTGCCGATCGCGCTGTGCGCGCTGGTCATCTACTTCATGATGATCCGGCCGCAGAACAAGGCGAAGAAGCAACGCGAGCAGATGATGTCCGCGCTCAAGAAGGGCGACAGGGTCATGACGACCGGCGGTCTCTACGGCACGATCGCGCAGATCCAGGATCAGATCGTGACGCTGCAGGTCGACGAAGGCGTGCGCATGAAGTTCGCGCTCTCGGCGGTGCAGGGCTTGATCGAGGAGACGGTCACCGAGACGAGCAAGGTCGAAGCGAAGAAGTAGTCGCGGAAAGAGCGAAGCGCGGCGCACGGCCATCCTCCCCGGCCGCGACGCGGCCGCCACGGAGGTCGAGCGATGCACAGGTTGCGGGGAGGAATGGAGCGCGCTCGCGCGGCGTGGACGCGCATCTCGCGAGCGTCCATGCCGTGGTCGCGCATCTCGCGAGCGTCCATGCCGTGGTCGCGCATCTCGCGAGCGCTCCGGGCGCGTCTGCGCCGTGCGTGGATCGAGCTCCATCCGGCGAGCTTCGCGCGCTGCGCGCGACCCGACGACGTCGAGCTCGGCCTGCTCGGCGAGCGCTGGGCCGCGCGCGAGCTCGAGAGGCGCGGCTGGCGCATCCTCGGACGGCGCGTGAGGAGCGCGCTCGCCGAGATCGACATCCTGGCGCGCGACGGCGACGAGCTCGTGCTCGTCGAGGTGAAGACCGCGCGCGAGGAACCGGTACCCCGACCCCGCGGTGGCGCGCCGATCCCCGAGCGCTGGCGTCCGGGCGAGCGCTATGGAGCGTCGAGCCGCGCGCGGGCGGCCGAGCTCGCCCGCAGCGTCGCGCGTGAAGCCGGCGCGACGCGCGTCGACCTGGTCGAGGTCCACCTCGACCTGCGCACCGGCCGTCTGCGCCTGCGGCACCAGGCCGACATCACTCGGCGCGCGGACCGCGGAGCGACCCCGCGTCGCTCGAGATGACGAACGCGCCATGCGAGCCCCGCGCGGTTCCCGCCTCGAGTCGGAAACTCTTGCCGGGTGCCGGCCGCGCTTTCAACCTCCGCGCACCTTGGTCCGATCATGGTAGAACGCTGCGGGAAGCGCCCGCTCCGCTCGCCGGGGGTGCGGTGGCGAGCGGCGTCCCCGATCGTCCTGAATGCTGCGCGTCCTCCGCCATTATCTGCCGCTGCGCAAGGCGCTCCTGATCGTCGGCGAGACGATCCTCCTGACCGTGGTCCTCGCGCTGTGGCTCTCGGCGCACCTGTGGGATGCCGACAGCACGATCAAGGCAGCTCGCAATCGCCTTCAACGAGCTCTACGACGTGCGCGTCTCGGGCTCGACCTACGATCGCTCGTCGCGCTTCGTCGAGTCGGCGGGCTCCGCGCTCGGCCTCTCGGTCGGCGCGGTGCTGCTCGCGCACCTCTGGGGATTGCAGCGCGTGCTCGACGTGCCGCCGCTCCAGCTCCTGCAACGGATCTACGCCGTCGTGTTCGGCCTGCTGACGGGCTTCCTGCTGCTCTTCTGGTGGCGCGCGGCCTTCCATTGGTTCCTGCGGCGCGCGAACTTCGCCGAACGCGTGCTCGTCTTCGGCTCGGGCAAGGGAGCGGCCGAGCTCGCGCGCGAGATCCGCGAGCGGCCCGACGCGGGCTTCGAGCTCGTCGGCATCGTGCCCGATGCCAACAGCGCCGGCGCCGAGCGGCGCGGCGGCGGACAACTGTTCAGCCTGCGGCGCGCGGCCGCGGACGCCGGTGGCGCCGCGCTCGCACGCGCTGCGGAGGCGCGACCGGTCGCACAACCCGTCGCGAGCGCGCCGCCCGGTGCGCCGCTCCAGCCCGCCGCGGCCAGCGAAGTCCTCGCGCAGCGCGAGCCGTGGCTCGAGGCGCTGCTCATGCCGCCCTTGCCGCACGCCGACGCCTCCACGCTGCACGAGTTGGTGCGCAAGAAGAAGATCGATGTGCTGGTGGTCGCGCTCGAGGACCGGCGCAAGACGCTGCCGACCGACGACCTGCTCTCGTGCCGCCTCGATGGCATCTCGGTGCGCGAGCGCGAGGCGCTCTACGAGCAGATCACGGGCAAGATCGCGGTCGAAGCGCTGCGTCCTTCGTACTTGATCTTCAACGAGGGCTTCGCGCGCCATCCGTGGACGGAGCTCGGCAAGCGCGCGCTCGACGTCGTCGTCTCGCTCGGCATGATCCTGATCACCTGGCCGGTGATGCTCGCCACGGCGGTCGCGGTGCGCATGGATTCACCCGGTCCTAGCCTGTTCGTGCAAGAGCGCGTCGGCCGCGACGGTCGCCCGTTCACGCTCTTCAAGTTCCGCAGCATGCGCTCGGACGCGGAGAAGCTCTCGGGGCCCGTGTGGGCCACGCAGGACGACCCGCGCATCACGCGCTGCGGCCGTTTCCTGCGCAAGACGCGCATCGACGAGCTGCCGCAGCTCTTCAACGTGCTCGCGGGCCACATGTCGCTCGTCGGGCCGCGGCCGGAGCGCGCGCACTTCGTGCAGGATCTGGCCGAGAAGATCCCCTACTTCCGCCAGCGCCACATCGTGAAACCCGGGCTCACGGGCTGGGCGCAGATCAACTATCGCTACGGCTCGACCTTCGAGGACGCGGTGCAGAAGCTCCAGTACGACTTGTTCTACATCAAGAACCAGTCGCTGCTCTTCGACCTCTCGATCCTCTTCAACACGGTCAAGATCGTGATCCTGCGCAAGGGGACCTAAGCCTCGCGCGCTGCGCGCGAGGCGATGAATCGGTGGTGCCTGACGTCTCCCAGCTGCCTTCCGGATCCTGCGCAACGCGCCGCCCTCAGCGGCAAGTGTTCCAGAGCAACGTGAGGCTCGTCGCGCTGGAGCACGCGACCGCGAGATCGACCGCTCCATCCCCATCGAGGTCGCTCGCCGTCAGCCCGCGTGGCGTCGCGAGCGTCGCGAACTGTGCCTGTGGCGCGAAGCTCCCACCACCGCGATTGAGCAGCACGCTCGCCGTCCGCAGTCCGCCGTTCGCCGTCGCGAGGTCGAGGCGGCCGTCCCCGTCGAGGTCCGCGACGATGATCGCCTGCGGCGAGCCCGCGACCGGCAACGCGACGTGCGGCGCGAACGTCCCCGTTCCCTGGTTCAGCAGGAGGGACACGCTGCTGCCCACCGACGTGACCGCGAGGTCGACGTCTCCGTCGCCGTCGAGGTCGCCCGCGCCCAGCGACTGGGGGCCGGTTCCGACCGCGTAGGTCACGTGCGGCGCGAACGAGCCGCCCCCCAGGTTCACGAGCACCGAGACGACGCCCGCGGCGTTGTTGCACGCGACCGCGAGGTCGAGGTCGAGGTCGCCGTCGAGGTCGGCGAGGACCACGCCGAACGCGTGCGCCGCCGTCGGATACGTCACGTGCGGCGCGAAGCTGGCGCCGCCCAGGTTCTGCAGCACCGACACCGACCCGGCCGTATCGTTCGCCGTCACGAGATCGATGTCGCCGTCGCCGTCGACGTCCCCCGCGGCGATCGACCAGGGGCCGGCGCCGACGAGCGAGCTCGGCGCTGCGGCGAATCCGCCAGCGCCGTCGTTGAGCAGACACGCGACGCGCGAGGTCGACACGCTCGTCGCCGCGAGGTCGACGTCGCCGTCGGCGTCGAGGTCCGCGGCGACGAGCG
>JBGATX010000009.1:0-65381 GCA_044228975.1 Planctomycetota bacterium
CGCGACGCCGTCGCCATCGAGATCGGTGAGCCGACGACACTGGCGCGCCGTCGCTCCGCCGAGCGGCAGGCTCCAGACGCGCTCGCGCTTGAGCGAGCCGATGCGCGCGCACTGCGTTCCGCGAGCGGGCAGAGCTTCGCCGTCGCGCGCGGCGTGGACGAAGCCGACGAGCAGATCCGTGCGACCGTCGTGATCGCCGTCGTCGAGCGCCGCGAGCACGCTGCCGAACGCGCCCTCGCTGCGCAGCGGCTCCAGTGAAGAGATCCCTTTGCCGTCGCGCCCGGAGACGATCTCGACGAGGCCGCGCTCGTTCCACGTCGGCGAGCCGACCGCGAGGTCGTGCACTCCGTCCCCGTCCTGGTCGCCGACATCGCAGAACGCCGTGCCGAAGCCCGACACGCCGCTGCCGTCCCAGAGCGTGCGCAACAACTCGCCGCTCCGGCCGCGGTAGACGAACACGCCCGGCGCACCGGGGTCACCCGGCGATCCGACGGCGATCTCGTCGGCGCCATCGCCATCGAGGTCGCCGCAGAAGCAGGCGCTCGCGCCGTACGAACTGGAGGGAGCGCGCGCGGGGCCTCCGGCGATCACGTGATGAACGCCGGGTGCGCGTTCGTCGCTCGGCCCTCGCGCGCCCTGCGCCCAGGCGACGCTCACGAGCGCCAGCGACGCGGCCATCGACGCGCTCGCGCGACGTCCAGCGCGTCGATCGTCACTCGTTCGACTCATGCAGCTCATCCACTCACCCTCCAACACGGCAGCCGCGCACAGGTTTCGCGCGCGCCAAGACGCGAGGAGCGGGGGGACGCGCGGCCAGGCGGATTCATTCCCGCGAACATGCATCGCCCACGCAGCCTCCGTACACTCCGCCCCCTATGCGCATCGCGTGTCTCGGCGGCGGACCGGCGGGGTTGTACTTCGCCATCTTGATGAAGAAGCAGCTCCCGTCCGCCGAGATCACGGTGTACGAGCGCAACCAGGCGGACGACACGTTCGGTTGGGGCGTCGTGTTCTCGGACGAGACGCTGGGCAAGTTCGAGGAGGCCGATCCCGAGAGCTTCGCGCTGATTCGGCAGAGCTTCGCCTACTGGAGCGACATCGAGACCTACTTCGGCGACACGTGCGTGCGCTCGACGGGCCACGGCTTCTGCGGGCTCGCGCGCAAGCGGCTCTTGCAGATCTTCCACGCGCGCTGTCGCGAGCTCGGCGTCGCACTGAAGTTCCAGACCGAGCTCACCGACGACGCGCAGCTCGCCGGGTTCGACCTGATCCTCGCCGCCGACGGCATCAACAGCATCGTGCGCAAGAAGCACGCGCAGCACTTCCAGCCTTCGTTCGACTGGCGCACGGCGCGCTTCTGCTGGCTCGGCACGACGAAGCCTCTGCGCGCGTTCACTTTCATCTTCCGCGAGAACGAGCACGGGCTGTTCCAGATCCACGCCTATCCCTTCGAGGACCAGCTCTCGACCTTCATCGTCGAGACGCACGAGGACACGTGGAAGCGCGCCGGTCTCGACCAGGCGAGCGAGGCGCAGACGATCGCCTACTGCGAGAAGCTCTTCGCCGATCACCTCGACGGGCATCGGCTGCTCGCGAACCGCTCGATCTGGCGCGCGTTCCCGACGATCCGTTGCGAGCGCTGGCATCACGAGAACATCGTGCTCGTCGGCGACGCGGTGCACACGGCGCACTTCTCGATCGGCTCGGGGACGAAGCTCGCCATGGAGGATTCGATCGCGCTCGCGGCGGAGTTTGCGGCGCGCGGAACGCGTGACGTCCCTGCGGTGCTCGCCGCGTACGAGGCCGCGCGCAAGCTCGACGTGCTCAAGACGCAGCGCGCGGCGCAGACCTCGCTCGAGTGGTTCGAGAACTCGCGCCGCTACCTGAAGCAGCACCCGCTCGCCTTCACCTTCAACCTGATGACGCGCTCGAAGCGCATCACCTACGACAACCTGCGCAAGCGCGACCCCGAGCTCGTGCGGCGCGTGACCGAGCAGTACGGAGCGGAGCACGGTGTGCGCCGCTCCGCCGACGGAACGATGCCGCCGCCGATGTTCGCGCCGTTGAAGCTGCGCGAGCTCACGCTCGAGAACCGCATCGTCGTCTCCCCCATGTGCCAGTACTCGGCGCACGACGGCGTGCCGAACGACTGGCATCTCGTGCATCTGGGCAGTCGCGCGGTCGGCGGCGCGGGCCTCGTGATCGCCGAGATGACGAATGTCTCCGCGCAAGGCCGGATCTCGCTCGGCTGCACCGGCATCTGGAACGAAGAGCAGTCGCACGCGTGGAAGCGAGTCGTCGACTTCGTGCACGCGAGCTCGCGCTCGAAGATCGGTCTGCAGCTCGGTCACGCCGGCCGCAAGGCCTCGTGCAACCTGCCGTGGGAAGGCGACGATCCGCTGCGCGACTCGCGCGCGTGGACGGCGATCGGTCCGTCGGCCGAGCCGTTCGATCGCGGCTGGCCCGCGCCGAGGGAGATGGATCGCGCCGACATGCAGCGCGTGCTCGAGGAGTACGTGCGCGCGACGTCGCTCGCCGACGCGGCGGGGTTCGACCTCGTCGAGCTGCACATGGCGCACGGCTACCTGCTCTCGAGCTTCCTTTCGCCGCTCTCGAACCGGCGCACGGACGCGTACGGCGGAACGCTCGAGCGGCGCATGCGTTTCCCGCTCGAGGTCTTCGACGCGGTGCGCGCGCGCTGGCCGGCGCGCAAGCCGCTCTTCGTGCGCATCTCGGCCACGGATTGGCTCGACGATCAGGGCGGGCAGACCGCGAGCGAGTCGGTGGAGCTCGCGCGCCAGCTGAAACGCCACGGTTGCGACCTGCTCGACGTGTCGACCGCGGGCAATTCGCCGCGCTCGAAGCCCGACTACGGCCGCATGTACCAGGTGCCGTTCGCCGAGCGCATCCGCTACGAGGCAGAGATTCCGGTCATGGCGGTCGGCGCGATCCAGGGAGCGGATCACGCGAATACCGTGCTCGCCGCGGGCCGCGCCGATCTGTGCGCGCTCGCGCGGCCGCACCTCTTCGATCCGTACCTGACGCTGCACGCCGCGGCGGCGTACGGTCATCACGAGCTCTCCTGGCCGAAGCCCTACCTCGCCGTGCAGCCGAAGAAGCGTGCCCCGAGCGACAGCGAGCTGACTTGAGCCGGCGCGACAGCGAGCTGTCCTGAGCCGGCGCGACAGCGACCTCGTTTGAAACAGTGCGCTGGCGGGCCGGGATGAAATGGCGCCGTCGCGAACTCGCGTGAGCCGGTGCGAGTGCGAGCTTGCTCGAATCGCGGCGAACGCGCGCCACCCCTCGCCAATCTGCGCCGAATCGAATCGAGCCCGGGCTCTCCGTGATCGGGCGCCGGCGGCGGCACGTGCGCACCGACGGGCGCGCTGCACACGTCGCTTCGGCGGACGGAGGCCGTCCGCGCCGCATTCCACGCGCCTCTCGCGATCGCGCATCGCCACGACGTGCGAGCTGCGGTTATGGTGGAAGTGGCGCACTCGCCGTCGCCGCACGCCATGAGCACATCCTTCTTCGCCACGCTCGCCGCGACACTCGCGGCGCAGTCCCCCGGATCGATCGCGCCGCTCCAACAGCAGGCGTATTGGGATTCCATCGACGCGCAAGGCCGCCTCTTCGGCGGCACGTTCGAGGTCGACGCTCCGCCGCGAGGCAGCGTGACCGGCGTGCTGCCGGCGAGCGTGCAAACGCTCACCCAGTCCTTCCTGCCGCCGCCCGCGAACAACCGCATCGACCTCGTCTTCGTCGGTGACGGGTACCAGCTGGCGCAGCTCCCGACCTACGCGACGCACGTGAACAACATCGTGGCGAGCTTCTTCGCGCTCGAGCCGTACGCGAGCTACCAGAGCTACTTCAGCGTGCACCGCGTCGACGTGGTCTCGGTCGACTCGGGCGTCGACAACGATCCGACGCAGGGCATCCAGCGCAACACGGCGATGGACATGGGCTACTGGTGCGGAGGCATCGAGCGCGCGCTGTGCGTCGATGTCGCCAAGGCCTACATGTTCGCCAACAACGCGCCGGGTCACGATCTGATCTGCGCCATCGCGAACTCGAGCCACTACGGCGGCGTCGGTTATCCCGATCAGAATCTCGCCACCGCGGCCGCCGCGAACGGTGCCGCCGTGCAGATCGTGCAGCACGAGTTCGGTCACGCGCTCGGCAAGCTCGCTGACGAGTACGACTACGGCGGTCCGACGACGTGGACCGGCGGAGAGCCGTTCCAGCGCGACGTGAGCACGCGGACGGCCGCTCAGATGCAGCAGTCGGGCACCAAGTGGGCCGCGTGGCTGGGCACGAACGATCCGGCCTACGACGGCCTCGTCTCGACCTTCGAAGGCGCGAACTACAGCGTCTTCGGCATCTACCGGCCGACGAACAACTCGCTCATGCGCAGCCTCGGCCGGCCGTTCAACCTGCCCTCCGCCGAGTCGGTGGTGATCGAGATCTACAAGATCGTGCGCCCGATCGACGCGTCCTCGAGCACGACCACGAACTACACCGGCAACGAGGTGCTGAGCGTGACGCCGCTGAGCCCGCTCGGCGCTCCGCTCGCGATCCAGTGGAAGCGCGATGGCGTGCCGATCCCCGGCGCGAACGGGACGAGCCTCGACCTCGCGACGATCGCCTTCGGCGGCTGCCCGGCGACGATCTCGGTCACCGTCACGGACAACACGACCTTCGTGCGCGACGCGGCGGCGCGCGCGTTGTGGCTGACGCAGACGCTCGACTTCCATGTCGTCGCGCCGCAGCCGGTGATCTCGAACTACTGCGTCGCGGCCGACAACTCGACCGGCAATCCGGCCTACATGACGGCCTTCGGCTCGACGAGCATCTCCGCGAACAACCTCAACCTCGAGTGCTACGGCACGCGGCCGAACGCGCTCGGGATCTTCTTCTACGGCCAGATCCAGACTCAGGTGCCCTTCGGGAACGGATGGCGCTGCGTCGACAACCCGTTCTTCCGCCTGCCCGCGCACGCGTCGAACTCGGCGGGCAACAACATCATCCAGCTCAACTACGCGACCTTGCCGCAGGCCGGGCAGATCAGTGCCGGACAGGCCTGGAACTTCCAGTGCTACTACCGCGACGTGGCCGGCGGCGGAGCGTTCTTCAACGCGAGCGACGGACTGCACGTGATCTTCTGTCCCTGAGCGGGACGCACACAACGCGCTCAAGAGCGACGAGCCGCGCGTGGAGCTTGCTCCACCCGCGGCTCGCGCGTTTCGATCGCGTGCTAGATCGTGATGTTGCGGATCGTGGGCGTGTAGTTGGGGAACACCGTGCCGAGGTTGGGGTTGCCCAGGCGCGTGAGCACGATCTCCGCCAGGATGTCGCGGTGGTCGATCGTGATCGCGAGATCGCCCTGGTCGAGCTGGTTGAGCGCCAGCCCCGGCCAGTTCGCGAGCACCTGACCGCCGGCGATGTGTCCGCCCATGACGAACATGCAGTTGCCATGTCCGTGGTCGATGCCGCCGCTCGAGTTCTCGTACGCGCGCCGGCCGAACTCCGACATGACGACGACGGTGACCGAGTCCATCGTCGCGCCGAGATCGAGGTGGAAGGCGGTGAGCGCACGCGCCAGATCGTCCATCTTCGTCGCCATCGTGCCGATCAGAGGGCCGAGCTGGTTGTGCAGGTCCCAGCCGTTCACGTCGATCGACACGACCTCGAGATCGATGTTGGCCTTGATCATCGTGGCCGTCGTCTTGAGCTGCGTGCCGAAGGTCGAGCTCGGGTACACGGCCCCGTTCGCCGGCACGTAGCCGGTGAAGTTGATCGTGTTCAAGAGATCGATCGTCGCGAAGGTCGCGTTCGCGGCCGGGCCGAGCGGCGGACCCTCGCTCGAGTACATCGCCGTCAGGCGCGCGCGGCGCGCGACCGCGGTCGAAGCCTGGCCGGGGATCACGAACGCATCGGGATCGCGGATCGGCAGCGACGCCGGTCCGCCGTTGAAGGCGCGCGGCAAACCATCCTGCAGCGCGATCGCACGCAGGAGCCCGTTGCCGACGGGCGCCGTCGACTGCAAGTGCCGCCCGATCCAACCCGTGCTGATCGTGCTCGCGAACGAGCTCGTCGTGCCGAGCTCCATGTACTTCTGCGCGTCGAAGTGCGAGCGCGACGGATCGACGAGACCCGTGGCGTGCACGACGAGCAGCTTGTTCGCCGTGTAGGGCGTGAGCAGCGGCGCCGCCGACGGCGCGAGGCCGAAGAAGTTGTTGCCCGGCAGGAGGACAGCGCCGTTGAGTTGGCCCGGCTGGGGCACGCTCAGCGTCGGACGTCGCAGGTAGTACTGCGGATCGCCGTACGGCGGAACGATCGTCATGCCGTCCGCTCCGCCGCGCAGGTAGATGTGGACGAGCACGTCGCGCGTCGGACCGCCGACGGCCGCGCGAGCGCGCTTGGACAGGATCGCGGGCGCGCCGATCAGTGCCGCGGTGGCGAGCGCCGAGCTGCCGAGGAGGCTGCGGCGCGAGAGCTCGGGTTGCGGAGCGTGTTCGTGGGTGCATTCGTGTTTCATGGCTTGCGCTCCGATCTCAGAAGTACTGGTAGCTCGGGGACGAGGCGGCGAGCGCGAGGGCTTCACGCTTCACCTGCGTCGTCAGGCTGCCGAACGACATCACGAAGTTGTGCACCTCGGTGATGTCCTCGGGCGCGAGATGGCCGGCGGTGAGGATCTGATCGCAGCGCCGCGCGGCCTGGTTCTGCACGACGCCGTTGAAGAGCGTCGTCACGTCGACCGCGACGCCGCTCAAGTTGCCGTCGAGCAGTCGCGACGCGAAATTCCAGCGCGGCAGCACCGCGCTGCCCCAGAACTCCGCCGAATCGGGATACCCGTCCGGCGGACCCCAGGCGAAGGGCACCTGGCCGACCTTGACGAGCTCGTTGATCAGCGTCGTCGTCGTGCTCGTGATCGTGGCGTTCGTCGCGCGCAAGAGCGACGTGACGAACGTGAACGGCCGTTTCAACTTCGGCTGCGCGGCCGCGACGTTGTCCGGGTGCAGGATGACGCGCAGCATGGACTTGATGTCGCCGTTCGTCGCGAGGTAGGTGTTGGCGACGTTGCTGACGAGCTGCGCCGGCGGATCGTACTCGAGCAGCCAGCGGCACATCTTCCAGGAGACGAACTGCGCGCACGCCGGATGCGACGTGAGGATGTCGAGCATCGCCTCGCCCTCCGCCTGGCCGCCGTTGGGCCCGAACACGTGGCCGAGCACGGTGTGCACGGCGTTGTCGTGCCACTCCGGCCGGTAGCGGAACGTGCCGTACGCCGGATCCGCCTGGCGCCAGATCGTCCAACCGGTGAGCACCTTGGCGAGCTCGCGCACGTCGGTCTCGGTGTAGTTGCCGGGGCTGAGCGTGTGCAGCTCCTGCACCTCGCGCGCGTAGTTCTCGTTCACCCCCGTGTTCTTGTTCGTGTAGTTGTCGAGGTAGTAGAGCATCGCCCCCGAGTGCGCCGACGCGCGGATCAGGTTCGGGACGGTGTCGAGCGCGTACGCGCGGATGACGTCGCGGTCGTCGACCGTCTTGAGCGCGTCCTCCTCGCCGTCGCCGTGATCGATGTTCAGGTGGTCGGTCCAGAACTCGACCATGTGCTCGTGGAGCTGCCGCTGGCTGAGCGCCGAGCGCAGGATCGTGGCGCGCTTGAGCTCGCTGACGGGCGTGCCGCCCTGGCCGGGCTGGATGTACGTGTCGTAGATCTGCTTGGCCGTCATCGTCAGCGTCGGCAGCGTCGCGAGCTGCGCGTCGAGCGCGGTGTCGGCGATCGCGGCCGGCGCGAGCTGCCATTCGAGATACCCCGAGTAGCCGCGCGCGATCGCTTCGTCGTAGAGGGCCTGGTTGAAGCCCTGCGACGTGTGCGTCACGAGCTTGAAGAGGTCGCCGACGCCCGACGGCGTCGCGGGCCGTCGCCCTCCGCCCAAGTGCGTCGCCGACTGCGGCAGAGCCTTGGCTCGCCCGGCGAGGCCGACCGCCACCGCGCCGCTGATTCCTGCCCCGATCACGCTGCGACGCGACCACATTCGCCGGAGCGCGTCCTCGTGCGCCGAAGCGCGCGTGGTTTCTGAAGTCATCTCGATGCTCCTCGATCCGAGTTCTTGAAGAGAGCGGCGGTGCGCGAGCTGATCACGCCGTGCCAGGGAAGCCCGATGCTGCTCGGGATCGCGCGAGGCCGCAAGACGGAATCGAAGGAACACGCGAGCGCGCGACGGTGTCGCTCGAAGTCGGGAATTCCGCGCTCGACGCGCGTGTCGCGACTCTCGCCCCGCCTCTGGGATTCGGAGTTCGTCCGCGGCGCGGGCGCGAATCGGAAGCTGCGCTGAAGCGGCCGCCGCACCTCTGGACCGCGCCTGCGTTCGCACGCTACCGATTCCATTCGATTCGGCGCGCACACCGCGAGTCGACGGCGCGCGATCCGAGCGTACGATTCGAGGCGTTCGCGGGTGCGTCGCGCACGCCGTGCGCCGAAGAGCAACGCGCATGAAGAAGCACTGGATCGAATACACCGCGAGCTGGGACCGCAACCAGCCCATGACGTTCTGGGTGCACGTCGAGAACGACGGCAAGTGCTGGAGCGCGGCCCAGCACTTCGAGCCGCCGGCTCCGAGCCCGGTGCCCGGTCGCGGTTATCCGCTCTACTGCGTCGAGATCGACGGAGTCACGTTCCGCTTCACGTCGCTCGACGAGCTCGACGTGTGCACGCGCACGCTCGCGCTGCGACTCCTGCCGTCGATCGAGCGCCTGTGCGCGGCGCGCGGAGCCGGCGCGCGAGCCGATCGGCACTGGCTGAAGCGCTTGCCGGGCACGGTGCGTTCGGCGGAGTTTCGCGAGCGCGCCGTGAAGTACCTGTGCGAGGCGCGCGAGCGCTTCGAGCGGGACGACACGCGCGGTTGACGCGCAACGCTTTCGGCAGCGTGCGCCGGCGCGTGGGAGCGGGCGCGCGACTCCAGTCGGTCGCACGCGCCCGTGCCTCGATGCGCGGCGTATTCTGGTCCCGCGTGCAGCGCCCGATCTCGAACCCGCCCAATCCCTGGCAGTCGCAGCACGTCGAGTGGCTCGACGAGCCGCCGACGGCACAGCTCGAGGTCTACGAGGAGGAATCGAAGTCGATCGTCGCCGAGAACGACAGCCCCGACGTGCCGTTCCGCTGGAGCGTGAACCCGTATCGCGGCTGCTTCCACGCCTGCGCCTACTGCTACGCGCGACCGAGCCACCAGTACCTCGGCTTTGGCGCAGGCACGGACTTCGAGCGGCGCATCGTCGTGAAGACGAACGCTCCCGAGCTGCTCGCGCGAGAGCTCGCGCGTCGCTCGTGGCGCAGGGAGGCGATCGCGTTCTCGGGCAACACCGATTGTTATCAACCGCTCGAAGCGAACTACGAGCTCACGCGCCGTTGTCTCGAGGTGTGTCTCGAGTTTCGCCAGCCCGTGATGCTGATCACGAAAGGCACGCTCGTGCGCCGCGACGTCGACGTGCTCGCGAAACTCGCGGCGCGCGGGCTCGCGCAGGTGACGCTCTCGATCCCGTTCCTCGAGGAAGAAGTCGGTCGCAAGCTCGAGCCGGGCGCGAGCTCACCGAACCGGCGCTTCGAGACGCTGCGTCTGCTCTCGCAGGCCGGCATCCCGACCGGCATCGCGATCGCGCCCTTGATCCCGGGCATCAACGACGTCGACGTCGCCGCGTTGCTCGAGCGCGCGCACGAGTGCGGCGCGCGCAGCTCGTTCATGACGCTACTGCGTCTGCCGGCGGAGGTGCTGCCCGTGTTCCAGGAACGTCTGCGCGAGTCCTTCCCCGAGCGCGCGCGCAAGGTCGAGTCGGCGCTACGCGACATGCGCGGCGGCGAGCTCTACGACAACCGCTTCGGCGCGCGCATGCACGGCTCCGGCGAACGCTGGAAGACCGTCGAGCAGCTCTTCCAGCTCACGTGCCGGCGCCTCGGCATGAACCGCGATCGCTTCGGCGAGTCGAAGGACAGACAGGCGCGAAAGCAGCAGGGCGAGCTCTTCTAGTGCGCGTGTTGTGACGCAGAGCTGCGCCTTCGTGCGCAGACCGCGATCAGGCCGACGCGGCTAGTCTCGAAGCGGAGGATCCCGTTGATCCGCCGCAGCAACAGGCTTGGCGACCGGGCGCGTCCGCGCGTCGCGGCTTCGATGATGCTCGGAACGAGCCTGTGCCTCTTCGCGCTCGGCTGCGCGACGACGACGAAGAACATCGAGGGCGATGACGGCTCGTCGTTCGCGGCCGCGGTGCGCGTGCGCTTTCCGCGCAAGCCCGCCAGCGCTCCAGCCGTCGCTCCAACCGATCCTGCGTCCGCGCCGCTACCGACGCCACTCGAGCAGGGATCGGAGTTCTGGCTCGACATCGTCGACGCGTCCGGGAGCGATGCGCAGGACCTCGCGGCCGGCGAGCAGATCCAGTTCGGCGACGCGCTCTTCATCGGGCCCGAGCGCGTGGCGAGCGAGCTGCAGCTGCGCGAGTTCAGCCTCTCCATCGCACCGATCGCGCGCCTCGACGAGTCGGTGTGGGTCGCGGCGTCGATCGGATTGACCTTGCTGCAGCGCGAACTGCGCCTGCGCACGCCATCGCAGTCCTTCGACGATCGGGCGCAGATGTTCGGTCTCGCGTACGGGCTCGAGCTCGACGTCCGCAAGCCCGACGCGCATCCGCTCTTCTACGGCCGCTTCCACGGCGCGCTCGCGTTCGGTTCGGGTTCCGCCGTCGAGGAGCGCGTGCTCGAGCTCGGTCTCGGTTGGCGTTTCCACGAGCACGCCTCGCTGCGCCTGGGTCTGCGCTACTGGAAGTGGATCGAGTCCACGAATTCGGGCTCCGACATCGACTACGCGCTCTCCGGTCCGGTGCTCGCGCTCGATTTCCGCTGGTGAGCGCGCCGCGCAGCCGCGCGTCAATTCCAGCGGTGGAACGCCGGATGGCCTTCTTGCACTGCGACGAACGTTCCGCGGCAGGTCGAGGTCACCTTGCCGTCGCTCGAGAGCTCCGCTTCGATCACCGCGCGATCCGCGCTCGACTCGACGACACGCGCGGTGATGCGCAGCGGCTTCGTCGACGGCGTCGGACGCTTGAGCTTCACGTGGAAGTCGGCGGTCACCGTGCTCGGCGGTTCCTGCGCGCCGGCCTTCTGCATCAGGTGCCACGCCGCGGTCCAGTTCGAGTGGCAGTCGAAGAGCGCGCCGATGATGCCGCCGTTGACGACGCCCGGAAACGCTTCGTGGTGCTTCTCGGGCATCCAGTCGCAGACGACGAGCTCGCCCTCGACGCGGCTCTTGATGCGCAGACCCTTCTCGTTCTTCGGCCCGCAGCCGAAGCACTTGTTGTTCGACGCGTAGCGGTCCTGCAGGCCTTCGGTCATGACACGGGGAGCTCCTCGGTGCGCGCGCGAGCGCCGAACGCATCGCGCATCGTCGGGAAGACGCGAGTGAGCTCGCTCAGCCCGCTCGAATCGGGGGCGCGCGCTCGCAGCGTGCGCGCCGGATCGCGGCGCTCGTTTTCGGTCGTGCTCGCCGCGAGAAGTCGGTTGGTGGGCAACACAGGATTCGAACCTGTAACCTCCACGCTGTGAACATGGCACTCTACCGATTGAGTTAGTTGCCCACGCAGAGGGGCGGGGATGGTAGCGCCCGCTCGCGAGGCTCGCAAGGGAGCGAAAACGCCGGGAAAAACGGCCTCGAACGCTCCGCGCCGCGCTGGCTCAGGAATCCCGGCCCATCGAGCGCTTGAGGATCTCGCCCAGCCGCGCTTCGGCGCGGCGCAGCATCATGCGCACCGCGTCCTCGGTCTTGCCGCCCATCATCTCGCCCGCGTCGCGCAACTGGCGGCCTTCGAAGAAGACCAGCGTGATCGCCTGGCGATGCTCGGGGCTGAGCTCCTCGAGCGCCTTGCGCAGGAACTCGAAGCTCTCGCCGCGCGAGATCTGCTTCGTGACGGAGAGATCCTGGCTCGGGAGATCGATCTGCGTCGGACCGTCCGCGTTCGGATCGGGTGCGCGCTCGAGCCCGCGCTCGCGTCCGACGTTGCGCTTCTCGGCGCTGTAGTACTCGGCCTTGTCGCGGATCTTGTTCTGCAGGATCTGCGCGAGCCAGCGCACGAGCGAGCCTTCGCCGCGGTACTCGTAGTTGGCGAAGTCGCGCGTCGCTTCGCGGAACGTCGTCTGCGCGAGATCGTCCGGGTCTTCCTTGGAACGCAGCCGCGCGCCGATCTTGCGCCGCGCGAGCTCGACCATCATCTGGTGGTAGCGCGTGAAGAGCTCGTTGAGCGCGAGCACGTCTCCCGCCTTCGCGCGCGCGACGAGCGTGCCGGTCTCGTCGTTGGCGAAGCCCTCGGGGAGCTTGAACTCGTGCGCGCCCGCGGCGTCGGCCGGCGGTTTGTTCGTTTCGTCCGTCATGGCGCGCTCCCTGGCGCTCGTCACCGGCGCTGGAGCGTCGGGGGGCCGCTGTTGTATCGCGAACGGAGCCGCAGTCCAACGCGCGAAGGCGCGGGGCGCCGCAAGCTCACTGCACGGGCTTGCCCCAGTGCATGACCCAGGTCACGTGCTCCATCGCCCGCACGTCGGCCAGCGGGTCGCCGTCGACGGCGATCAGATCGGCCAGCTTTCCGGCGGAGATCTCGCCGCGGTCGTCGACGCCGAGCAGCTCGCGCGCCGCGAGGGTCGCGCAACGCAGTGCTTCCAACGGCTGCATTCCGGCGCGCACGAGCACCGCGAGCTCGCGCGCGTTCTGTCCGTGCGGGTAGACGCCGGCGTCGGTGCCGAACGCGATGCGCACTCCGCCCGCGATCGCCTTGCGCAGGCTCGCTTCGGCGAGCGGGAAGAGCTCGCGGGCCTTGCGCTGCGTGACGCCCGGCAGGCGGCTGACATCGAGCTGGTCGCGCAGGTACGCCGTGGGCACGAGAAACGTCCCGCGCTCTTTCATCAGCTGCACCGCTTCGTCGTCGAGCAGGCTGCCGTGCTCGATCGAGGCCACGCCGGCGCGGATCGCGGCCTTGATGCCCTGCGTGCCGTGCGCGTGCGCGGCGACCTTGAGCCCGTGACGCGTCGCTTCCTCGACGATCGCGCGCAGCTCCGCGTCGCCGAGCTGCTGCGCGCCGACGCTGTCCTCGAAGCTGAGCACGCCCGCGGTCGCCATGCACTTGATCACCTTCGCGCCGTACTTGATCTGCGTGCGCACGGCCTTGATGCACGCGTCGACACCGTCGGCGACGCCCTGCTCGGGCGTGAGATCGAAGAGGCCCGGCCTGAAACCGGTCGCGTCTCCGTGGCCGCCGGTGATGCCGATCGGATGGCCGGCGGGGAAGATCTCCGGCCCGTCGATGTCGCCGCGCTCGACGGCGTGCATGAGCGCGACGTCGACGAAGTCGCTCGTGCCGACATCGCGCACGGTCGTGAAGCCCGCGAGCAGCGTCGCGCGCGCGTGCTTCGCGCCGCGCAACGCGGCGTCGGCGGCGCCCTCGTGCACGTCCCGGTGCTGCCAGTCACCCTCGAGCGAGATCGAGAGGTGCGTGTGCATGTCGATCAGGCCCGGTGCGATCGTCTTCGAGCCGAGGTCGACGACGATCGCTCCCGCGGGCGCGGAGGTCACTCCGCTCTCGACCTTCTCGATCGTCTTCCCGCGCACGGTGATCTGCGGATGCTCGACGTACTTGCCCGCGACGATGTCGAGCATGCGCGCGGCGCGCACGACGATCGGAGTCTCCGCGCTGCGCTCTTGTGCGGCGGCGAACGAGGCGAGGAGTACGAAGCAGACCGCGCGGATCGTATGCGGGGGGAACATCGGATCGACACGGTATCATCCGGCCGCACGTCGTCTCGCGCCGCCTGCGTACGAGACGCGCATGGATGGACGAGAGCACGGACAACGACTCGCGCCGCGCGCGCGCGCTCATCGACTGGCTGACGCAAGGCGCGGGCACGCGCTGTGCGAGCTGTGCACGCGAACTGTGCGCGCACGAGCGGCTCTTCGCCTCGGCGCTGGGCTACCGCCGCGCACCCGTGTGCAGCGCCTGCGCGGCGCGGGCGAGCGGAGCCGCGGACGTGGACGAACTGCGCAGCCATCTGCGCGCGCACTTCGAGCGCCGCGGCTGCTATGGCGCCGCGTGGAATCGCGCCGACGCCGACGAGCCGCGGTGCGAGCTGCGCCTCGTGCGCGCGCGCGCGAGCACGGGAACGGCGGCGAGCGAAGGGCTGGAGCTCACGCACGAGACGTGGGACGCCGGCGAGCTCGGCTGCGGCGAGCTCGTGCTCGAGCTGCGCACGAAGTTGCTCGCGATGGAAGCAGGCGAGCTGCTCGAGCTCTTCGCACGCGACCCCGGAGCGAACGAGGATCTGCCCGCGTGGTGCCGCATGACCGGTCACGAGCTCGTTCACGCGCGCGCTCCGCGCTTCGTGATCCGTCGCAGACGCGATTGAGAGCGAAGTCGCGGGGCCGACGCGAGTTCGCGCGCGCTCTCGTCGGCTTCGAGCACGATTTCGCGCGCTCCGAGCGTGCCTCGGGCCTGAAGGGCTGCGCCACGCGCGCCGATCGCGTGTCGCACGCCCGCACGGGGCAATCGCACGCGCGCGATTTGACGCTTTCGAGTCGTGCGCCTACGCTCTCGCGCATGTTCGCTTGGGCGATCCACAAGGTCCCGTTCGGCTGACGAGCCGAACGTGCGACGCCGCGAGTCGATGCTCGCGCGCAGCGCAAGGGACCGGTCGGGTCCGCGATCGCCCACTCGCGTGTGAACGCGCGCTGACGATCCCGCTCCTCCCCCCTCTCGCCTGCGCGCCTCGCGACCGATCCGCGGCGCGACCGTTCGATCGCGAGAGTTCTCGGAATCCATTCCCCCCGGAGGAGCCATGATTCGTGCCGTTTCAAACACAGCGTGCTCGTGTTGCCTGTTCGGCGCGTTCGCGCTGAGCGCGACGTCGGCGAGCGCCCAGGAGCCGTCCCGCGAAGTGCAGGACCTGCGCCAGCGCGTCGAGCAGCTCGAGAAGCAGGTCGCGACCGCGAAGCAGGCCGTGCCCGCGTCCGCGCAGAACGCCGCTCCGGCGAAGGAGGAGCCCGTGCCGGCCTGGAAGGACTTGATCAGTCCCAACAACCGCTTCCGCCTCTATGGCTTCGCGCGCCTCGATCTGCAGCGCGACGACTCGCGTCCGAACAACACGCAGACGATCGGCTGGATCCTCTCCGAGGACCCCGCGGCGCCGGCCGGAGTCGGCGCGGGCGGCCGCGACCACGACGACTTCACGATGCACCCGCGACTGTCGCGCCTGGGTGTCGACTTCAGCGGCGGAAAGATCGACGGCCTCGGCGATCCGACGATCACGGGCAAGATCGAGGTCGACTTCTTCAACAACGGGCTCACGGGCCAGTCGGAGTCGCGCGCGGCGCTGCGCATGCGCCATGCGTGGTTGAAGCTCGGCTGGGATCGTTTCTCGGTGCTCGCCGGACAGACCAACGACGTCATCTCGCCGCTCTTCCCGATCGTCAACTCCGACCTCGTCATGTGGGGCGCGGGCAACCTCGGCGACCGCCGTCCGCAGTTGCGCTTCGAGTACGCGCCGCCGACGGGCGAGACCGGCTTCATCGCGCAGGCCGAAGTCGGCCTCACGGGCGCGGACGACAACGCCGATCTCGATTCCCCCGGCACGTTCGGCGCGGGCTTCCGCGACGGCGAGACGTCGGGCTTGCCGACACTGCAGGCGCGCCTCGCCGATCGGTTCGAGTTCGGCACGGGCAAGGCCGAGGTCGGCCTCTGGGCCCATCGCGCGTGGGAGCATCCCGACACTTCGTTCAACGGCGAGGATCGCTTCGACAGCGACGTGTTCGGCATCGACGTCAGCCTGCCGGTCTACAAGGACATCGTCGGCGTCAAGGCGGAGTGGTGGAGCGGCAAGAACGTCGATGACGTGCGCGGCGGCATCTTCCAGGGCATCAACCGCACGAGCGGCGACGAGATCGCGGCCAAGGGCGGCTTCGCCGAGATCTCGGTCAAATGCAGCGACCACCTGACGAGCTACGTCGGTTGGTCGAACGACAACCCAGACAACGCCGACGTCGGCGCGCAAGGCCGCGCGGAGAACGTGATCGGCTACGCGGCGCTGCGCTGGAACTACAAGCCGCTGTCCTTCGGGTTGGAGTACCTCGACTGGACCACGAAGTACGTCGGCCTCGACGACGGCACCGACAACCGCGTCGTCGGCTTCCTGCAGTACTCGTTCTGAGGAGACAAACCATGTTGCTCACGATCCCCATCACGCTCGCCGCGCTGGCGAGCTTCACCGCGCCGCGCGCCGAAGCACCCAGGACGGCCACGTTCCAGGCCACGAACGAGATCACGCTCATGCCTCCGAAGGAAGCGAAGGAGCTGCGCGCGTGGATCGCGCTCCCGCAGGACGACGCCTTCACGAAGGTGTCGAACCTCGACGTGAAGTGTCCCGTGACGCAGCGCGTCGTGAAGGACTCCGAAGGCTCGAAAGTGCTCTACGTCGAGGCGAAAGCGCCGTTCCCCGCCGACTTCAAGATCGTCACGACCTTCGAGGTCACGCGCACGGAGCAGAAGGCGAAGATCGATGCGTCCGCGACGCGCGCGCTCGACGCCGCCGAGAAGCAGGCCAATGCCAAGGACCTCGCGGCGAACACGAACGTCGTCATCGACGAGCGCATCAAGAAGCTCTCGGCCGAGATCGTCGGCGGCGAGACGAACCCGGTCAAGGCGTCGCGCAAGATCTACGACTGGGTGCTCGCCAACATCGACTACTGGGTCAAGGACCCGACGAAGAAGAAAGCGTCGCCGGTGGGCTCGAGCGACTACTGCCTGACGAACAAGACCGGCAATTGCACCGACTTCCACTCGCTCTACGCTGCGCTGTCGCGCGCGGCGGGCATTCCGACGCGCTTCTACTACGGCTCCTTCTTCAAGCAGGAGCTCGACGGACAGGACACCGACCAGAGCTACCACTGCTGGCTCGAGTTCTACGCGCCGCAGATCGGCTGGATCCCGATCGACGTCGCCATCGCGGACATCTTCGTGGGCGACTTCCAGCTCAACGCGGACAACGAGACGCTGGTGAAGCGCACCACCGCGGCCGGCTACACGAAGGCCGACCCGTCGATGGTCGACTACTACTTCGGCAACCTCGACGAGCGCCGCGTGCTGTGGAGCCTCGGCCGCGATATCACCGTCGAGCCCGCGCCGAAGTCGGGAGCGATCAACGCGCTGCCCAAGGCCCTGGTCGAGATCGACGGCGCGCTCAGCCCCGAGAAGAACGGCTGGACGCGCAAGCTGACCTACAAGCAGAAGAAGTGAGCAGCGATCGAGCGTGAGAGCGTCCTCGTGGACGCTCGGCGCAACCGCCGCGGCGAGCCTGCATCGCGCTCGCCGTGGCGCGCACCGAAGCCGCGGAGAGCACGGACAACGAAGCGATGCACATCCAGAGGAGAACGAACATGGCCGGACGATTCTGCGTGAGCCTGACCTGCGCCAAGGACAACTCCGACAAGGCCACCGTGGCCTTCGTCGTCGCCAACGCGGCCGTCGCGTCGGACAAGGAGACGATGGTCTTCCTCAGCATCGAAGGCGTGCGCCTGAGCCAGAAGGGTTACGCCGACGAGATCAAGGAAGAGGGCTTCGCGCCGCTCAAGGAGCTCATGGACAACTTCGTCAAGGGCGGCGGGACGATCTTCGTCTGCTCGCCGTGCTTCAAGAAACGCAAGCTCGACGAGACGAAGCTCGTCGGCGGCGCGAGCATCGTCGGCGGCGCGAAGCTGGTCGAGTTCCTCGCGGGCGGGAGTCCGTGCGTCAGCTATTGAGCGGACCCCGGCACACTCCGCTGTTTCGCGTCTCGATGATGCGCGCGGAAGCGTGAGCAAGCTTCCGCGCGTTTCACCGATCGCGATGCGCGCACTTCGATGTCCGCTCTCGATCCGATGAACGATCCCCGGCCCGTCGCACGCCACGAGCACGCTGCCGACGCGCGCGTCGACGGCGGCGATCTCGACTGCGGCGGTGGGCTCTTGCTGCTCATCCGCCGCAGCATCGATCCGCTGCCGCGCGGAGGATTGCTCGAGGTGCGCTCGACCGAGTCCTCGGTCGACGTCGAACTGCCGGCGTGGTGCCGCATGACGGGCAACGAGCTCGTGTCGTGGACGAAATCCGATGCTCAGCGCAGCTTCCTCGTCTGCAAGGGCAGCCTCGCCGAGCGCCGCGATTCGAGTTCGCCGACGGCTCGTGCGCCGTCGGCGGTCGAGCCGCGCGAGGGACGCTCTCTCGAACGCGCGGCTCGGAGCGGGAGCGGTGGCGCGGAGCCCGCATTCGCCGTCCCGACGCGAGGCGCGAAGACGAGCAGCGCTGACGAAGAGTCGGTGTCACGGTCGACGAGCTCCGCTTCGTCGCCGGCACTTCCGCTCCCGCGCCCCGTCGCGCGCGTCGAGGCGCTCTCGGTCATGGGCATCGGCAGCTGGCCGCGCCCGCGCTGGCTCGTGCGGTCGCTGCACGAGTTCCTCGAAGGGCGCATCAGTGAATCCGAGTTCCACGCCGTCGCCGACGACGCGGTGCAGCTCGCGCTGGACGCGCAAGAGCGCGCAGGCGTCGACGTCGTGACCGACGGCGAGCAACGCCGCGATTCCTACGTCAGCTTCGTCGGCTCGCGCCTCGAGAATTGCCAGCTCATCCCGCTCACCGATCTGCTGCCGATGGTCGACGAGCCCGAGAAGCTGGCGGCCGAGTTCGCGCGACTCGACGTGCCCGCCGAGCACGTGCGCCATCCCGCCGTGCTCGGGCGCATCGCGCGCAAGCGCCCGCTCGCGCGGCACGAGCTCGAGTTCGCGCGCACTCGCACGCAGCGCCCGATCAAGGTCGCGCTGCCCGGCCCGTACCTCCTTTCGCGCGTGCTGTTCCTCGAGTGTCTGTCCGAGAAGACCTACGCGACGCGCGAGGATCTCGCCGCCGACATCGTGCGCGTCCTGCGCGAGGAGCTCTTCGACTTGCTCGCCGCCGGCGCCGCGCTGGTGCAATTCGACGAGCCGGTGCTGACGGAGGTCGTCTTCGGCGGCGAGAAGCACGGCACGAGCTTCATGTGCGGCGCGCTGAGCGCGCGCGGCGGCGCCGATCACGAGCTCGGCTTCGCGCGCGAGCTGCTCGATGCGGTGGTGCTGGGAGCTCCGCGCGAGCGCCTGGCCGTGCACGTCTGCCGCGGCAATTGGACTCCCGACGAGAGCGCCGCGCTGCGAGGCGACTATGGTCCCCTGCTCTCGTACCTCTCGGCCGTGCGCGTCGAGAACTGCATGCTCGAGCTCTGCACGCCGCGTGCGGGCGAGCTCGACATCCTGCGCGCGCTCCCACCCGACAAACGCATCGGCATCGGCGCGGTGAACCAGAAGGACCCGCGCATCGAACCCGTCGACGAGATCGTCACGCGCCTGCGCCACGCCATCGACGTCTTCGGCCGCGAGCGCGTCCTGCTCGTCCCCGATTGCGGCTTCGCGACCTTCGCCGACAACCCCGTCGCGTCGTCGAGCGTCGCGCAATCGAAGCTGAGTGCACTCGTCCAAGCCGCCGCCGCATTGCGCCGCTGAGCAAGCGCCGTCGCGCAACCTGCTCTCCCGTCGATCCACCGCAAGAGTCCGCGCGTCAACCGCTCGTTCCACGCGAGCCATCTGTGAACGAGTTCCTCAGGCACCGCATTCGCGTCGATCCATTGCAAGAGCTCCCGCGTCAACCCGCCGCACGATCCAGCCGCTGATCTCACTGAAAGAATCTGTGAACGAGTTCCTCAGGCACCGTACTCGTATTCCGATCCCCTTCGCCCCCAACCCGTCTGCCTCGCGCGCCTCACCTCGCCTCGCGCTATCGCTCCCCCAAGACCCCGCGCGGAGCTCGATCGGTCCTCCGATCGAGCTCGCGCGCGGGGTTCGCGATGCGAAAGCACGCGCGTGTGGCGCGTTGCCCCTCACTCTGCCTTTGGCCCGGTTCTGGCATTCGCGCCCCGCCGTCAAGCGCGCCCGACGCGCTCGAGAAACTCCGCCTCCAGAATCACCTTCACCCCCAACTCCTCCGCCTTCTTCGCCTTGCTCCCCGGCTTCCCGCCAACCACCAGGTAATCCGTCTTCGCGCTCACCGACGACGCCACCCTCCCACCCTGCTCCTCCACCGCCTGCTTCGCCTCGTTCCTCCCCAACGCCTCCAGCGTCCCCGTGAACACCACCGACTTCCCCGCGAAGAACCCTCCTGCGCTGCCCTTCGCCGCTTCCCGAATCTCCACCCCGCCCTCCACCAAGCGCTCCACGAACCGCTGGTTCCCCTTCTCCGCGAACCACGTCACCACGCGCTCCGCCACCTCCGGCCCGACCCCGTCGACGTGCTGCAACTCGTCCAACGTCGCCGCACGCAACTCCTCCAACGAGTGAAAGTGCTGCGCGAGCAACCGCGCCGTCGCCGGCCCCACCTCCGGAATCGCCAACGCCACCAGAAACCTCGCCAGCGTCACCCTGCGATGCGCCTCGATCTCCGCGAACAGGTTCTCGACGCTCTTCTCGCCCCAGCGCTCGAGCTCCAACAACTTCGCGCGCAGTCCCTCCGCGCGATCGAGATGGAACACATCCGCCGGTGAATCGATCAACCCCGCTTCGAACAGCTGCGCGATCTGCTTCTCACCCAAGCCCTCGATCTCGAACGCATCACCGCTGACGAGGATCAACGTCCTCCCCACCAGCTGCGGCGGGCAGGCGACGTTCGTGCAACGCCAGTACTTCCCCTCCTGCACGATCTTGCCCGCGCACACCGGACAGCGCGCCGGCATGGTCCATACCTCGCGCCACTTCCACGCGACACCGAGCCGGACCTCGCCCGACGCGTCCTTCAACTCCGCCGGCAGCGCCTCCTCCCACCCCTTCGGCGCCTTGCCTTCCGCCTTCTGCGCCACGCCGAGGATCTGTGGGATCACGTCCCCCGCGCGCCGCAGGAACACGCGATCGCCGATGCGCACGCCGAGCGTCGCCACGTAGTCGGCATTGTGCAGCGTCGCATGCCGCACGGTGACGCCCCCGATCTCGACCGCATCGACGTGCGCGCGCGGCGTGAGCCGTCCGGCATTGCCGACCATCGTCTCGATCGCGCGCAGCGTCGTCGACACCTCGAGCGCCGCGAACTTGTGCGCGTACTGCCAGCGCGTCGCGCGCGAGGTGGTGCCCAGGCGCTCGCGCAGCTCGAGGCGGTTGAGCTTCGCCACGATCCCATCCATCTCGAACGGCACCTCCGCGCGCCGCGCTTCCATCTCGTCGTGGAAGGCGATGCACGCGTCGAGCCCGCGCACGAGCTTGCCGTAGCCGGTGTCGGCGAAACCCCAGTCCGCGAGAGCGCGCGAGATCTCGGCCTGCGTCGCGAACTCGACGCCTTCGATGCGCGGCGCCGCCCAAGGATGGAATTCGAGCGGGTAGCGCGCGACCTCCGCCGGATCGTTCCGGCGCAGCGCGCCCGCGACGGTGTTGCGCGGGTTGGCGAAGGTCTCGAGGCCCTGCCGCGCGCGCTGCGCGTTGAACTGCTTGAAGCGTTCGCGGTCGATCAGCACCTCGCCGCGCACCTCGACGAGCTCCGGCGCGCGCCGACGTGAACCATCGAGCACGAGCGGCAGGTTGCGCACCGTGCGCAGGTTGGCGGTGATGTCCTCGCCGCGCACGCCGTCGCCGCGAGTCAGGCCGCGCGCGAGGCGGCCGTTCTCGTAGACCAGCGAGGCGCTGACGCCGTCGAACTTCGGCTCGACGACCCACTCGAGATCGGCGTCGTCGAGCTTGAGGAAGCGCAGGATGCGCGCTTCGAACTCGCGCACCTCGTCGTTCGCGAACAGGCTGTCGATCGAGAGCATCGGCACGGCGTGCTCGACCGTGGCGAAGCCCGCGCCTTCGGGGAGCGCGTCGCCGACGCGCTGCGTCGGGCTGTCGGGCGTGACGAGCTCGGGATGCTCGCGCTCGAGCTCCTGCAGCTCGCGGAACAGCGCGTCGTACTCGCGATCGGAGACCTCCGGCTTGCCTTCGACGTAGTAGAGGCGATCGTGGCGGCGGATCTCCTTGCGCAGAGCTTCGACTCGCTCGACGGCTTTTCTCTTCGTGCTCATGGTCAGAGGCCAGTCTACGGAGCGCGTCGAGCTCGCGGCGAGCGCCCGCGCTCCGCGCGAGCGACGGCGACTCGCGCAGCGCTCACGCCGGCGGTCTCACGCGTCGCGGCGCGATCCACGCACCGGGCGCGGAGCGAGCAACGCGCACCTCGCACGGAAGTTCAACGCAGATCGCGCGGACCGAAGGCGTCGGGCAAGAGCTCGGCGAGCGTGGTCTCGCGCACGCTGCTCGGCCCGGCGAGCAGGATGCGCAGCTTCGGACCGAACTCCTGCAGCGTCTGCCGGCACGCGCCGCACGGCGCGAGCGCGGCCGGCGTGCTCGCGGCGATGGCGATCGCGTCGAAGCGCCGCGCGCCCTCGGACACCGCGCGCGCGACGGCGCAGCGCTCGGCGCAGAGGGTCAGGCCGAAGCTCGCGTTCTCGACGTTGCAGCCGCTGAAGACCCGACCGTCGTGCGCGCGCAACGCCGCGCCGACCTTGACCCGCGAGTACGGGCTGTAGGCGCGGCGCATCGCGGCGCGAGCCGCGGCGAGCAGGCGTTCGTCGCCGGCTTCAGAAGACGAAGTCGTCCGTGCCGGCTTGCGCGTCGTTCTCCCGCGGGTCTTGCGCGCCATGGCGCGGCAGAGATTCGCGCCGCGCTCCCCAGCCGTCAACCGGCGCGAGCGATTCGTCCTCGGCGACCGAATCGGCGCGCGCGTTCGCGGAGCCCGCCGCGCCGCCGTTCGCACCGCCGTTCGCACGCCCTCGAACCGTTCGCTCGCCGCGCGCACCGCCCGCGTGTCCGCGACCGCTTTCGTCGCCAGCGTCTCCGTCGGAACGCGCCAGGCTCGCGTAGCCGAGGTACGGCACGCGCATGCGCACCTGTCTTCGGCCGGTGAGCGGGTCCTCGCGCTCCTCGGGCTCGACCTTGACCGCCGCCTGCAGGTTGACGAGATCGTTCGGCTCGATCTCGAGCTCGCCGCGCACGTCGAGGCCCAGGGCCTCGAGGATCTTCTTCACGCGGAACACGCCGCGCTCGCTCCAGGTGATCGAGTCCCAGGCAGCGGTGCGGCCGGCGTAGTCGCCGTCGAGCACCTCCAGCCGGAAGCTCCAGCGCACGCTGCCATCGCGCGCGCGCCCTTCGCGCACCTCCGCGACGCGGCAATGGTGAACACCCTCGGGGACGGAAACGAACGACTCGACGTCGTCCACGGAACTGAAATCGAAATGCATGCGATCCTCGCTATCACGCGACTTGGCGCGTGCAGGAAGAAAGACGCACCGAGGAGCGTGAGGTGGCGCCCGGGAGCTCCGAATTCCGCGCGGCGTGCTCCGCGCCGCTCTGCGATCGACGGAATCGGCGCGCACGATTGCGGGCGGGCGCCGGAGCTCGTCGTCGCGAGCTCAGCGGGCGCTGGACGTGCTCTCGAACGCCCGCGGCTTCGCCCGCGCGGCCGCCGTGCCTCGCGAGGTGGCGCGCGCGTACACGCGCTCCATGTTCCCGCCCAGGATCGCGCGCGCGTCGGCGGCCGTGAAACCGCGTTGGAGCAGGCCGTCGGCGATGCGGCCATAGCAGGACGCGTCCTCCAAACCCTGCGGCGTGCGCCCGATGCCGTCGAAGTCGGAACCGAGGCCGACGTGCTCGACGCCGGCGATGGAAACGGCATGGCAGACGTGATCGAGCACGACATCCATCGAGAGCGGCTCGGCGACGCGCTGCATCAGCTCGCTCTGGCGCAGGAAGACGTCCGTGTCGTTCGAGCCCGCCAAGGTCTTGTATTCGGCGCTTTCGCGAACGCGTGCATCCTCGCGCTGGGCTTCGTCCTTGAGGAACGCCGTGCAGAACACGATGCCGACGACTCCGCCGTGCTCGCGCAGCGCGACGAGCTGCGCGTCGGTCAGATTGCGCTGGTGAGCGTGCAGGCTCTTGCAGGCCGAATGGCTCGCGATCACGGGCGCGGAGCTCGTGTCCAGGACATCGAAGAACGCGCGCTCGCCGGCGTGCGAGACGTCGACGAGCATGCCGAGCTCGTTCATCGCGCGCACGACCGAGCGACCGAAGTCGTTCAGGCCTGCCGGCACTTCCGCTCCCGCGCCGGGCTGGCACGAGCGGATCCACGAGAGGTGGTTGTTCCACACGAGCGTGAGCACGCGCACGCCGAGCTCGAAGAACTCGTGCAGCGCATCGAGGCTGCCCTCGATCGAATGCCCGCCTTCGATGCCCGGGATGCCGGCGATGCGGCCGCTCGCGCGCGCGGCGCGCAGGAGCTCGCCGTTGCCCGCCCACGCGAGCTGGTCGGCGTGCCGCGCGGCGAGCACGTGGAACTCGCGCAGGAGCGCGAGCGTGCGCCGGCGCGCACCGCCGTGCTCGGGCGCGATGAACTTCGGATCGACCCAGTTCACGAGCACGACCGCGCCCAGGCCGCCCTCGCGACCGCGCACGAGGTCGAGATGGCCGCGCGTGCGCTCCCCGAGATCGTGGTCGAGGTCGAGCTGGCGCTGCAGCGAGTCGACGTGCGCATCGAAGACCGGCGCCGTGGCCATGATCTCGCGCGCGGCGTTCGAGAGGGCGATCGGCATGCGCGTCGCGGCCTGCGTGTCAGCGCGTCCCGAGCTCGCGCTCCAGCTCCAACCCCGGCTGGACCGGCCGCGCGAAGTACCACCAGTTGCGCTTCTTCGTCCAGCGCCGTTTGCGCGCGTTCTCCGCGCCCCACAAGCAGTCGTCGCTGATCGTGACGTTGGCGCGCACGCGCTTGTCGGAGGCTTCGATGCGCGCCTGCAGCTCGGGCGTCGCGGCGTTGGATACGAGGTCGAGCAGCTCGCTGAGCATCTGGCGCGCGTCGAGATCGTTGAGAAGCTCGTCCAGGCTGTCGTCGTAGCCGCGCTCGAGCTCGCGCGCCGTGCGCTCCCACGAGCGCACGAGCCCGTCGACGCCCCCCTTGACGACGTGCTCGGCCGCGCCGCGTTCGATCAGCACGGCGCGCACGCGTTCAGCCGGATCGGGAATGCGTCTTTGGGTTGCCATGGTGTTGCTGCGCGAGCGCGGGAGCTCAGTGATCCTTGTCCGCTTGACGCTCGAAGTATCGCACGCCGTCGTTGGGCTTGAAGAAGGTTCGCAGGGACAAGTCCTCGTTGAAGGCCAAGAAAGCTCCACTCTGCTTGTCGAAGCGCGCGGCGACGCCGTCGTCGCGCACGATCTCGAGCACGTCGCCGCCGACGGGCCGATCGCGCAGCGTCTGGGCCAGACGCAGGTATTCCGGCTGCGTGATCGTGCCGAACTCGGCGCCGTGCTTGCGGAAGTGCTCGTCGAAGGCCGAGCGCGAGCGGAAGCCGATTTCGGGGTGGGTGACGAGCGAATCGGCGGCCTGAGCGCCCGCGCGCGGCTTCGCAGCGGGTTTGGCGGAGGATTTCGAGCTTCGTGACTCCGCCGGCGCCTCCGGCGCACTCGCGCGAGCTCCGTCGGCGCCGGAGGTGCTCCGAGCGTGCGCGGCGTCCTGCGAGGTGGTGTCTCCGACGAGCTGAGGCCCGAAGAAGGCGGCGAGCAGGGCGAGGAGGACGCCGGCGATCGAGAGTTGGGTTTTCTTGTTCATGGCGTGCGTGGGTGGCGATGGATGCTCGACGAGGGGGGAGGTGCACGCAAGCTGCGGCGCGCATGTCGATCTCCGTGCGCGCGATGGCGCAGGTCGGGCGGGAAGTGCGGGCGAGCGTGATTGGCGCGCGAGTGTCGGTCGGGGCGCGAATGCCGGAACCGGACGAAGGCGTTGCCGACGCAACGCGCCACACGCGCGTGCTACGCATCGCGGACCCCGCGCGATCGTGGGGCGGAGGACCGCCCCACGATCGCGCGGGGGTGCTGGGGGCGGAAGAGGAGATGAAGGGCGTGTCGCCGGCGACGCTGTTGCGTTTCGCGTCGACTGGGGGGAGCGGTCGCAGCGTATTTGGCTCGGCGGGTGTCGCGCGCGTGCAGCGGGCGCGATCGTGGCGGCGCGACGGTTCCACGGTTCGCGCGAGGCCGGCGGCGCGTCGGCGTCGATCGAGATCGCATTCCGGGGATCGAGCCACCAAGCTTGCGGAGCGCTCTGCCTTGGCGGCCCGGAGTTCGAGCGCCTGACGAGGCTGCGGATCGTCCTTTGGCGCTCGCTGATGGGCGGGTTCGTCGCGAGCAAGCGGGTCTGCCAAGTCAGCAGATGCCCTGGCTGGACCGAGCCGCTCCTGCCTGTGTGGCAGCTCGGACGCGCGTGCGGGGGCACGGTCGCGTCGTCACAACTCGTTTTGCGACAGTGCTTAGCGAGCCAGCTGGCGCGCCCTGGTGGCGGCACGCCCTTTGCCATGCCGGCGCGCGGCAGGCCCCCGGCATGTTCTCCGATCAGCGCATTCTCATCGCCGACGACGACCGCGACCAGCGTTCGTGTGTCGTGGAGCTCGTCTCCGGTCTCGGCGTCGAGGTTCTCGAGGCCGACACCGGCAGCGAGGCGCTCTCGATCGTGCGTCGCTGGCGGCCGCACCTCGCCCTGCTCGATTTCCACATGCCCGGGCACACCGGCCTGGAGATCCTGGCCACGATCCGGCTCGAGACCTTGGGTGTGCCGTGCATCCTGCTCTCGGGCGAAGCCAACGACATCGTGCGCAAGGAAGCGTTGCGCGAAGGCGCGCTGGCAGTGCTGAAGAAGCCGTTCGAGCCGGCGCAGCTGCGCGACGAAGTGCGCCGCGCTCTCGCGCGCTCGCCGCACGTTCCACATTCGGGGCCCCGCTCGGGGCCCCCTTCGGGAACCGGACCCGGTTGCGTCATCGCCTGAACGGGGCGCGCCTCATCCAACTGCCGCCACGATCAACCCGATCGCGGCAGACACGACTGACTTCTCTCCCAAACATCCGCATCCATCTGAAGAGTTGACCATGAGCACGAAGACCACCGCGAAGCCCTCCACCCCTTCGACGACCAAGTCGGGCAAGATCCGCCCGCTCGGCGATCGCGTCCTGATCAAGCGCGCCGAAGCCGAGGAGAAGACGGCCGGCGGCATCCTCCTGCCCGAGACCGCCAAGGACAAGCCGAAGGAAGGCAAGGTCATCGCGATCGGCGAAGGCCGCACGCTCGACACCGGCGAGCGCTCCACGTTCAGCGTCAAGCCCGGCGACACGGTGCTCTTCAGCTCCTACGCCGGCACGGAAGTGAAGTACGGCGGCGAGGACTACCTCATCATGCGCGAGGAAGACCTCCTCGGCATCATCGGCTGAGCTCTGCGTCCACGCGATTCGCACCCAGAAAGAACCACACGACCATGGCCAAGCAGATCTGCTACGACGCCGCCGCCCGCGAGAAGATTCGCGACGGCGTGCGCAAGCTCGCCCGCGCTGTCAAGGTGACCCTCGGTCCCCGCGGCCGCAACGTCATCATCGAGAAGTCCTTCGGCAGCCCGACTGTCACCAAGGACGGCGTCACGGTCTCCAAGGAGATCGACCTCGACGATCCCTACGAGAACATGGGCGCGCAGCTCGTGAAGCAAGTCGCGCAGCGCACCAACGACCAGGCCGGTGACGGCACGACGACGGCGACCGTGCTCGCCGAGGCGATCTTCGAGGAAGGCCTGAAGAACGTCACCGCCGGCGCCAACCCGGTCGCGCTCAAGCGCGGTCTCGACAAGGCGGTCAACGCCGCGGTCGAGCAGCTCAAGAAGGTCTCGACCTCGATCAAGGGCCACCAGGAGATCGCCCAGGTCGGCACGATCGCCAGCAACGGCGACAACGAGGTCGGCGAGATGATCGCCAAGGCGATGGACCAGGTCGGCAAGGACGGCGTCATCACCGTCGAGGACGGCAAGACCGCCACGACCGAGGTCAAGTGGGTCGAGGGCATGCAGTTCGACAAGGGCTGGCTCTCGCCGCACTTCATCACCAACCCGCAGACGATGGAGACGATCTTCGAGGACGCCTACATCCTCGTGCACGAGAAGAAGATCACGACCGTCAAGGACATGATCCCGCTGCTCGAGCAGGTGGCGCAGAGCGGCAAGCCGCTCGTGCTGATCGCCGAAGAAGTCGAAGGCGAGGCGCTCGCGACCCTGGTCGTGAACCGCCTGCGCGGCTCCTTCCCCTGCGTCGCGGTCAAGGCTCCGGGCTTCGGCGATCGGCGCAAGTCGATGCTCGAGGACATCGCGGTGCTCACGGGCGCCAACGCGATCATGGAGTCGACCGGCGGATCGCTCGAGCACGTGACGCTCAAGGACCTCGGCAAGGCCAAGAAGATCGTCATCGGCAAGGAAGAGACGACGATCATCGAAGGCTCGGGCTCGAAGGACGCGATCAAGGGCCGCATCGCCCAGATCAAGGCCGAGATCGAGACGACCAAGAGCGACTACGACAAGGAGAAGCTCCAGGAGCGTCTCGCGAAGCTCTCGGGCGGTGTCGCGCAGATCAACGTAGGCGCGGCGACCGAAGCCGAGATGAAGGAGAAGAAGCAGCGCGTCGAGGACGCCCTGCACGCCACGCGCGCGGCCGTCGAAGAGGGCATCGTGCCCGGCGGCGGAGTCGCGTTGCTCGGCTGCATCGACATCGTCGAAGGCCTCAAGCTCGACGGTGACGAGCGCGTCGGCGCGATGATCATCCGTCGTGCGCTCGAAGCTCCGGCACGTCAAATCGCGCAGAACGCGGGCCTCGACGGCGCGGTGGTGATCCAGAACGTGCGCTCGAACAAGAGCAAGAACTGGGGCTACAACGCCGCGACCGAAACCTACGAGGACATGGTCAAGAGCGGCGTCATCGACCCGACGAAGGTCGTGCGCACGGCTCTCCAGAACGCGGCCAGCGTCGCCAGCCTGCTCCTCACCACGGATGCGCTCGTGAGCGACATCCCGGATCGTGAGAAGGAAGGCTCGGGCGCGGGCCACGCGCACTGACGCGAGCTTCGTGACATTTCACGCGGGCCGTTCGGATGCACTCCGAGCGGCCCGCGGTCGTTTGGGGATGATGTCGTTCGCGCAGCGTGCACCCACGAAGTGCCTCGACGAGTGACCTCCAGCAGCTCGAGATTCCGGCACTGTGCCAGCTCGCACGCAGCACACGGATGGACGGGACGCGATCCGTGCTCCCTTTCGTGGAGCGCGCGGCGCTGACAAACGTACCGATGTGTGGCGGAAGCACCGGAGCACCTCGCGAGTCACGGTGCCTGGCGGCGCTGGCCGGAACCCAAACAGAGACCGGTGACCCCGAGCCTGCGCTGCTGTCCGGCGACTGGGCGGCGTGCTCCACCGTTGGACCGTCGACAGCACGGGGTGGCCGCGGGCCGAAATCAGAGGGGCCTCGGCTCGTCACTGCCAAACGAACGTGACCCGTGAGCGCAGGGCCGGGGAGAGAATCGTCTGAGCGATCTCAGCCGGCGTGGCCAACCCCACGACGTACGGCATCCACGACATGGGATTCGCCGCGTCGAGCTTCGCCGCGTCGAAGACCGCCGCCGGCGTCGCCACATCGCGGGAACTGTCGAGTGTCTCGCGGCACAGTTCGCCGAGTCCTTCCAAGCCTATGCGCGTGGCGAGCAGATAGCCGAACGAAGTGAGCGCCCGCTTGTTGCGGTCCGGCTCGAGTTCGTGGAGCTCCTGGTGGGAGAGCTGCAGCGCGCCCACAGCGGTCGGCATCGACGAGCGCTCGATGTCCGCTGCGAGGGTCCAGGTCACGACACGGATCTCGTCATGCACCTGCATCGGATACGAACTACGGAGTTGGCGTTGAATCATCGTCGCGACATTGATGGCATGTTCCACTCGGCGGGAGGTGCCGCCGTCCGGCACGGCACGCTGCGCGATCAGCTCGCAGAGCCCTTCTTCGAGCACGGCGGGCAATCGACGCCATTCGGATCCGGCGAAGTAGTGCGTCAGCTCGTGCGCGACCAGGTAGCGGAGATCGAATTCCTCGGCATCGGCCCCCACGAACAGCTCGACGAGCTCCTCGTGCGTCGTGCCTCGAGAACCGGCGCCCTGCTTCTCGAACACGCAGATGAGACCCCGCGGGATCTCGCGGCAACCGTCGCCGAGCATGGACCGGACGAGCGGAAGCTCGGCGTCGACCGTCCGCGCGACCTCGTCGGCGCGCGCGGAAGAAGCCGCGCGGATCTCGATCGTCCCTGCGTGCCGCACGTGGGTCAATGAGTCGCACGAAGGCGAGCAGCAGGTGGAAAGAAACACGAGCCAGGAGAGCGGAAGTGCGCGCATGGTCGACCCGGTGGGCTTGAATGCTCCGTCATTGGAAATGGTCGCCGCCGGAGGCTGCCCCGGCGGCTCCCTGCACGTTGCTCAGATCACGGATCGCGACGCAGCGCCAATTCGCTCACGCGCGTTCCTGCGGATCCACCGTGAGCCTGACGCACGGTGACCCGATTCCACTCGCCAGCCAGATTCAGGTCGGACAACGAAACGTTCGCCTCGACCATCCACAGTCCATTGCCGAGCTGCGACTGCACGGCGTTCTGATTCGTCGTGAGATCGGCGTAGGAGGATGTGCCGTTCAGATCGACGTCGAGCTCCGTGAAAGGAGAACGCGCCAAGCTGACGAGCGTCCCGTGCAATGGCGTCTGCTGAGCGCGCAACCAAGTCACGATCGAGATCCGAGAGTCGATGGGGACTCCGATGCGCGACTCGAGCGCCTGGCGTGTCACGGCCAGCGCTTCCGCGACGCTCGTGGCCCGCACGTTGAACTCGTATGCAGCATTGTCGATGGGCGATTGGTCGTCGAAGACGATCGGCCCCCCCAAGACGTTGTATGTGCGGAGCGACCGCAGTTGGTTCGACGCGTCACGCGCTTGGCTACCGAGGAGCGTCGCCTCTACCGGAACGATGTCCGCGTCGGATTCTGAACCCTCCGCCATCCCGCCGCTTCCCGACGAGGGCGGGCAGGGCTTCTCGACGGCCGTGTAGTTCGTCGCGCCAGCAGGCACCGGTCCGTGATTCGCGCCCGGGGTCAGGGTGGTGCTCCCTACTTCGTGGCCGCCGTTGTCGTACCACCTCACCTCGAAGCACTTGTTGGAGTCGTTGGTGGCTTCCCCATGTCCTCCTCCATTGACGCTCCCGCTCCCTCGCACCGTAACCGGTCCGACGGTGATGTCCCCGTCGAACGTTCCGCTGGACGCACACGCGACGACCGCGAGTACCAAGAGCAACGCCGACCCACACAACCACTTCCTTGCATCGATCTTCATGTAGCTTCCTCCGAGATATGCACGGGTCGCGACCGGCGCACAACGCGTCGTGTCGTCGCCTCCCGCGCCAGGCTTTCAAGATCTTTCTCCAACCGCCGGAGCCAGGCCACTGCCGACAATGGCTTCGACGTCCGAGCATGGCGCCGGTGACGGATTCTTCAGCAGGCCGCGTCGCGCAGCTCGGTTCCGCAGGGCCGGCCCGTGGCGGAATTCGCCGAATGTGGGAGCTTGACGCGCCCTCGGCCGAGCCATTCGGCGCGCCAAGCGCCTGATCATCGAAGGCTATTGCCAATTCGGGCTTGGCCGCGCGGTTCGACGACCTCGTCCATTCGGTGATCTCCCGTTCGCCTCGACGGGGGGCGCTCGCGAAGGTCGCGCGCGAGGAAACCGAGCATCTGTCGAGCGCGGCCGCCGCGGGTTGACGCGGAACGGATCGGACCGCCTCGCGGCGCGCGCCTAGAGCCCCTCTCAGAATGGGCCGGCGCGTCCAAGGCTGCGCCGAGCTGAGGCGAGCAAGGCACGCCGACGAGGCGTACTTGCCGCGCAATACTCCGAGGAGACGTTACGCCGCGAGCCCGCCTCGGGGCGGCTTCGACGTGTCGGCGCTTTCTGAAAGGGGCTCTTGCTCTTGCCGCCCTGCGTCCGCGACCGGCTCCGTTCGACGCCGATTCCCTGGGCACCCGTTCGTGTCCTCCCGCTCGGACCGGATGCTGCCCAAGCGTGATGCACGGATCCGCAGGAACATCCCGACGCACTGGGTTCGACCTTCGGTCGTCCGTGCGCGAGGCGGCGACACCGGGCACGTAGCGTTCGGCACGAGATCGGTGCGCGCTTGCGTTCGCGGCGCGTCGCGCGGTGCTCGCGCACGACTGCCGCATCCCTGCGCCCCGTTCTCAGCTTCGGAACCGCGGAGATTGAATCGGCGGAGACTCGCCGACGTCGGCGCGACGCGCGGAAGAATGGGCGCACGGGCAAGTCGCCACGCGCTCCGGCGGAAGGAGAGCGCTTCCTTATTCGTTCTTGGAGTCGTCATGAAACGTCTCGCTGCTCTCGCTCTCGTCGTCGCTTCGGGATCCATCGGCGCGTTCGTGCTGAGCGCGCTCGCCGCGCCGGCACCGGCGCCCGCGCTGTGCCTGAATCCGCTCGTGCACGAGCCCGTGCTCGTCTACGACATGGCCGGCGGGACGTTGCTCGGGCCGATCTACCGGCACCTCGCCGTCTACGACGACGGCCACGCGATCGCGTCGCGCACGACCGACAGCTCGGATCCCGGCGCGGCCGCGACGAACTTCCTCACGGCCGCGGAAGTCGCCCAGTTGCGCGACGACTTGAAGACCGCGGGAGCAGGCGTCCTGTGCGACGATCCGTCGAACGTGAGCGACGTGCCGCTGCAGACGATCAGCTTCTTCCGCGGCACGACCGACGCGAGCGTGCACACGTTCAGCTACTGGCTGGGCGCTGCGCCGTACGACGGTGTCGACAACGTGATCACGGCGCTCTACGCAGCGAAGTTCCCCGGGTTCTGAGCTGCGTTGCGCGACGAAGCACCGTCGCCGCACTCGAGCGGGCCGCGGGAGCGAGCTCCACGCGGTCCGCTCGCCTTGCGCCCGCGCTCGAATGCGCACCACGAAGCGCACACCCGCGCGATCGTGCGGCCACGCGAGTCGCACGCGCGACATGCAGCCGGCACGAGGCTCTTACCCGCGTGCTCCGAAACGAAGCGCGCGTGCTGCGCTACGTGCCGACGTCCGCGGACCGTTCGACGGCCTGGCTCGGTCGCGCGGCGGGAGACCGCTCATGTTCCGACTCGATTTCGCGTTGCCCGTCGTCGTTTTCGCTCGTGCTGCTCGCGCCGCAGCAGATCTCGAATCGCCAGGTGTCGTCGGCTCCGGCGGCGGCGTGTCCGGACACGCTGCCGATTCATCCGGTGCTGACGCACGACATCGCGGGATCGACGCTGATCGGACCGATCTACCGCCACCTCGTCGTGTACTCGAGCGGACACGTGAGCCTTTCCGAGACGACCTACGATCCCGACCCGGGCCGCGCGCAGACAGCCGTGCTCACGCAACCTGAGATCGCGCAGCTGCGCGCGAGCCTCGTCGCGGCAGGAGCCTTCCGTCTGTGCGACGACGATTCGACGGTGTCCGACGTGCCGCTGACGACGGTGACCGTCTTCCGCGCCGCGAACGACACGCAGGCGCACTCCTACAGCTACTCGTTGCCGAATCCGCAGCAGGCGGCCGTCGAGGACCTCGTCAACCAGCTCATCGCGTCGAAGTTCCCGAACTTCTGAGCGCTGCGAGCGCGTCGAGCCACGCCAACGACCTGGGGTCGGGGGCGGTCGACGTCCGGGGAACCCGGCGGCGCGGCACGTGCCGGAGAGACTGCGGGAGCGCGAATACGCCCCATTCGCTCCCCGCCCACGAACGACAGCACGTGCGGCGCGTGCGACAATCGATGCCACGTCGCGAGCCGGCGCGGCAACTCGTGCGGATGCGTTGCCGAGTGTGCTCTCCCCGACCCGTCTCGCCTCCGAGTACTCCCATGACCGATCTGTGCCGCCTCGTCGCCGCTGGAACGTCCGCGCTCGCCGTCCTCGCGCTCGCGTCGCTCGCCCGATCCGACGTGCGCGTCGTCAATCCCGCACCTGGCAGCGGCGCGCCGTACACGACCATCCAGGCGGCGGTGAACGCGGGGGTCGATGGAGACGTGATCCTGGTCAAACCGTGGAGCAACTACGCGGGCTTCACCGTCCTCGACAAGGCGCTGACCATCGTCGGCGACCCGGGAACGAACCCGCTCCCGCGCGTCGTCGGCACCGTCCACGTGCTCAGCCTCGGCACGACGCGCACGCTGGTGATCGCGAAGCTGCGCCTCGAGCCGCCGGCGCAGGGGACGCCGGTCACCGCGTTGAACATCGCCAACGACGACGGCCAGGTGCGCATCCAGCAGTGCACGATCGCCGGCGCGCAAGGCACGTGGGTCGACGATCCGTCGGACCCGGGTGGCTATGGCATGGGTTCGCCGGGTGGACATGGCGTCGAGATCTCGAACTGCGCCGGCGGCATCGCGTTCGGCGACTGCACGCTGAGCGGCGGCTGGGGCGGCATGGTCGGCGGCACGGGAGCGAGCGACGGCGGTCACGGTGGCGACGGCGTCCACGCGACGAGCGCGCGCGTGGTGCTCTACGACTGCAGCGTGCGCGGCGGACGCGGAGGCGACGGGAGCTACGTCGGCGGCGACGCGGGGCTCGGAATGCTCAGCGACACGGGCGCGAGCCCCAACGCGCTCTTCGCCTCGAACACGACGTTCCTCGGCGGCAACGGCGGCATCGCCGAAGACCTCGGCTGCTTCAACTGCGGCCCGGGAGGTGACGGCGGCGACGGATTGCGAGTGCAGGCCGGCAGCCTGTTCGTCTCGCTCGGTTGCACGTTCACCGGCGGGTTCGGCGCCCTCGGCCACCCGACGTCGGGCACGAACGGCCAAGGCCTCGTGAACAACGGAACGATGGTTCCGCTCGCGCCGTCGCGCGTGAAGTTGAGCGCGCCGACGCTCGTGCGCGCGGCGACGACGATGACGCTCACCGTCAACGCCGATCCGGGCGACTCGATCTTCCTCTTCCGTTCGACGCGCACGACGTTCCTCGGTCTCGTGTCCTGGCGCGGCTTCTGGCTCGCGAAACCGCTGGGCCCGACGCCCGAAACGAAACCGCCGACGCCGTTCGTCGTCGTGCCGGGCAGCGGGCAAGTGAGCGTGAACATCGCCGCGCCCTACCTCGAGCCCGGTCAGCAAGAGCGCACGGAGTTCTTCCAGGCCTACCGCGTGACGCCGTCGGGTTCCTTGACGCTCGGGAGCTTCGTCCCCGTGACCGTCGTCGCGCCCGGATTCTGATCCGCGGCGCGCGCGCGGAGCGCTTGGCAGCACCTGCGGCCATGCTCGACGCGGCCCGCGTCGATTCGCGGCCCGCACGCCGCGCACCTGGACGGCGAGCGGATTTCAGTCCGCGTCTGGCGCCCGCTCGCGCGGGGAAAGCTGCATGATGTCAGCCCCCGGCGTCGGCGCGGATGCCGCGCGTCGCGGGCTCCCCCGCATGCTGGACCTTCGACTTCGCCTCACCGGGCTTCTCGCGCTCGCGCTCTGCGCGCAATCGCGCCTTGTCCACGCCGAACCGTCCGCTCGCCAGCAACCGGGCGCCGCGCAGCCCGCCGCGAAGGTCGATCGCGCGGCCGCGCCGCTCGCGGCGGCGAAGAAGGCGCTCGCGGAAGGGAGGAAGGATGCGGCGCTCGTTTCGCTCGCGATCGCGCTGTCGAGCGATCCGGCGTCGATCGAAGCGTTGAAGCTCTACGTCGAGGCCAACGCGGGCGACGACGATGCGCGCACCTTCTGGCAGCACACGCTTGCGCGCGCGACGCTCGGTCCGAAAGGGACGCTCTCGCTCGACGCCAACGCGACGAAACGTCTCAACACGGGTGATGCGCGGCCCGTGCAGCTCTCGCTCGCGCGCGCGGCGGCGGTCGAGGAGCTCGTGCGCTTCGCTCGCGAGCGCGAAAAAGAAGGCTCGTCGAGGCCGGAGTCGCTGCTCGTCGCGCGCTGGGCGCGCCGCGTGGCTCTCGATCTCGCGTCGCGCTCGTCCGCGCTGCTCGCCGCGAACGCGAACGAGCTCTCGCCGCGGCTCTCGCTGCCCGAATCGCTGCCGACGAAGGCCGTGCGCGCGCTCGAAGCCTTCGCGAACAGCGCTCTCGCGAACTCGCGCACTCGGACAGCGGTCGAAGCCGCGCGCATCCTCGCCGGCCTCGCTCAGCAGGAAGGCTGGGACGATCTCCAGGGTCCGCGGCCCGCGGGCCTCGGCTCGCTCGAGAAATCGTCGGCGGAGATCCTGCGCAAGGCGCGCACGCAGCTCGCGAGCCATTCGGATCAGCCCTGGACCATCGACGAGCTCCTGGCGCTCGATCCCGAGCAGGCGGAGGCGTTCACGCGCGCGCACGACTCGTTCGGCTCGCCCGGCGTCGCGGTCAGTCCGCAAGGCTGGTATCGCATCGAGACCGACTGCGGCTACGCGACCTTGCTCGGCACGGCGCAGACGATCGAGAAGCACCATCAACGGCTCGCGCGCTGGTACGGCACCGATCCGTTCGTCAACCGGCCTGGTCTCGTGCGCATCGTGCCCGAAGCGACGGGCCTCGAAGCCGAAGGCGCGCCGTTCTGGTGGGCTGGCGGATTCCAGGGCGGCGACACGACGACGCTGCGTTTCTCGTGCGGCGAGTCGATCGACGGGCTCGGTCACGGACTGACGCACGAGCTCACGCATCGCTTCGACGGCGCGCTCTTCCCCGGATCGCCAGCGTGGTTGATGGAGGGCAAGGCGGTCTGGACCGGCGGTGCCTTCGGCGCGTCGGGCATGGAGAGTTTCGTCGAGAACTACGCCTCGCTCGGGACGATCGAGAACGCGTATGTGAAGGGCTACGGCGATCCCGAGAAGCTCACGAAGCTCATCGACGGCACGATCGACGACTACCGCGACAACTACGTCGCGGGCAACGCGCTCTACGTCTACTTGCGCTCGCGCAAGAGCCCCGGCGGTCGCGTGCTCTTCCGCGAGCAGCTCCTCGAGTTCCAGAAGCGCGCGCGCGGCCCGAAGAAGGGGAAGGAGCTCTTCACGTCGTGCTTCTGCGACGGCCGCGAAGAGCGTCCCAAGACTTTCGAGGCGTTCTGTGCCGACTGGACGCCGTGGGTCGCCGGTTTCTACTGGCAGGACCGCAAGCCGTGGGCGCTCGAGTTCACCGAGGACGTCGGGCCGCAGGACTACACGTCGGTGCTCGACGAACCCGTGTGGGGCTGGTCGCGCAACCGCGCCGAGCCCCGGTTCGGGCAGGAGCAGGCCGTGATCGCCGCGCGACTCCTGCTCGCGAGCGGACAGCGCGCGGACGCGATCACAGCGCTCGTGTGGGCGCTCGCGGTCGACGGACGCAGGCCCGACGACGAGCTCGTGCTCGCCAACGCGCTGACTCAGGAGAGCAAGGCGGACGCCGCCTGGTGCCTGCGCGCGGAGCTCGGCTTCCCGCACGGCGAGCGTCCCGGCGCGCCGCCGTTCAAAGGGCTCCTGCCGAAGACCTTCGCGTTCGCCGACGCGCTCGATGCCGCGGCGAACGACGCGCGGAGTCGTTCGCTCACGCTCACGTCCGCGAGCCTGCGCGCCGATCGCGAGCGGCTCGCGAGCTGGCTCGGGCTCGCCGCGTCGAAGGCCGACGAGCCGCTCGACACGAGTTCGAAGGCGGTGCTCTTCGACGGACCTTCGAGCGCGCTCGCCGCGAGCGGCTGGAGCGAAACCGGGCTCACCGATTACGAAGAGCGGCGCGTGAAGGGCCTGTGGTGCGTCGACGAGGAGGGCAACCTCGTCGTCGGCCGCGCGGAGCCGCGCCCGAAGAAGATCGCGACCGGCGGCGGCATCGAGACCGTCGATCGCGCCGCGGCACAGGTGAGCGCGTTCGCGCTCGCGCCCGAGTGGATCCTGCCCGGCACTTGGCAGCTCGATTGCCGCATCCGCTTCCAGACGAGCTTCGTCAGCGGCGCCGTGGTCTTCGGCTACGTCGATCGCGACGTGAACCTGCGCTTCAGCTTCAGCGCCGGCGACTTCAACTACGCGATCGGCGCGTCGGAGAAGCAGGAGCACGACTTCAAGAGCATCTCGGGCTGGCTGAGCGGCCTGCGCGAGCGCGATCCGGCGTTGATCGGCGACAGCACCGGCGGCTCGATCGAGTTCGACGCGCCGCGCTCGAGCTTCCACTTGCGCCTGCTCGTCGACGCCGGTCTCGTGCGCGCGTTCATCGAGGGCAAGCCCGCGGGCGTGTACCACACGGTCGACGGCGCGCCGATCGAGGGCCAGATCGGCTTCGCGACGAGCATGGGCGTCATGCAGGTCGAGGATCTGCGCGTCACGCGCCTCGATCGCAGCCGTCTCGCTCCCGCGTTGTCGTTCGAGGTCGACGCCTTCGACCTCGCGTCGACGCGTTCGCTCGAGCCGTGGAGAGCGCGCAACCGGCCGGGTGTCGGACTGCCGCGTCATCCGCAGGGAACGCTCGTGTACTGGGTTCCGCCGCCGGACGTGCCGATGGACGACAAGCTCGAGCACGCGACCTACGTCTCGAAGCTCCAGCGCGGCGTGCGCGACCTCGCCACGTTCTTGAAGCGCAATCCGTCGACGCAGCCGTTGATCGTCGCGCTGCCCGCCGCGCTCGACGCCGACGGACGCGCGAGCGTCGAGGCGGAGATCCGCAAGGAGCTCGGCGAGAAGCTCGAGTTGCGCACGCATCCGCACCACTTCGATCTGTCGACCGATGTCGGCGACGATGCGAAGAAGCCGCCGCCGCGCGGCCCGTGGCTGCTGTTCGCCGACCAGGCCGGCACGTTGCGCGCGGTGCTGCGCCTGTCGAGCTTCAAGCCGCCGGGCACCGATGCGTTCGTGCGCTGGCTCGAGGTCTTCCGCGAGCACGGCCGCCCGCCGCGCGAGCTGCCGTCGTTCGAGCGCCCGAAATCCGCGCCCGGCGGCGCCACGGCGCCGGGAGAAGGCGGACGCTGAACGCGGAGCTCGCGAATTCAGCGCTGCTCGGCCACGCTCGCGACCAGGAGACAGCGCGGAGCGTGCTCCGCGTTCGCGACGTGCGCGTGCAAGAGCGTGGCGACCGACGAGCGACGCCAGCGGTACGGGCTCGAACTGGGAACGCGCCGCGACGAAAGGCTGCGCCGGCGTCCGGCACGAGCAGCGCGCCTCAGAGCGACGGCGGCGGCTCGTCGTAGCTCACGTCGCTCGCGAGCAGCTGGACCACGCAGCGGCGCACGTCCTCGAGCGTCAGACCGAGCGCGAGCAAGGCCTGAGCTCCCAGTCCGCGTCCCTCCTTGATCAACCCGAGCAGCACATGCTCCGTGCCGATGTGCGCGTGCCCCAGCGCGCGCGCTTCCTCGATCGCGAAATCGATCACGCGCTTGGTGCCGAGCGTGAACGGAATGGCCTCGCGCACCGCCGTCGCGGGCACGGAGCGCGCGCGCATCGCGGCCCGAGCTCGCAGAGTGTGCGTGTCGACGTTCATGCCGTGCAGCACGCGCGCCGCGGCATTCGAATCCTCCTGCACGAGGCCGACCAGGAGGTGCTCCGTCCCGATGAAGTCGTGGTTCAGTCGCTGCGCTTCCCAACGCGCGAGGTTCAGCACGCGCAGCGCGCTCGCCGTGACACAGGAATACCAGGGGTTCTCCATGAGCAGACCTCCAACGTCGCGACAACGGTCCCTTGCGGCGAGCGTCGAGGCGGATCCTAGCTTCCGGTGGCGACTCGACGCTTCGAGCGCGCAATTCGATCCGCGCACGGCACGGATTCGAGCCGCTCGACGCGCGAGGCGGCACTCGTCGGGGGGGCGAGACGCGGGGCAGGCATGCCAGCCGGGGGCGCGCTCCTAACCCTGCGCGCCTGCGCTTGCATCCCGCTCATGTTCGAAGTCGTCGATCGGACGAAGAAAGTCGAAGCGGGCTCCGCTCGCTCCCGCGTGCACGTCCGGTGAGGACGGCGCGCCGCGCGAGCGCCCGCGATGGCGGTCCAGGACCTCGGCGAGAGAGACCCGCGCCGCCGGACGGATTCGCGCTCCATTCGGGAACACCCCAAGGCTGCGAACGCAGGGGCGCGCGGTCAGAATCGGACCTGGGTCGGTGCGCGCGAGCGCGAGTCCAGACGTCGAGGCTGAATTCCGTTCCGAACTCCGTCGTTCCGCGCCAGTCCCCTCCACGTGTCTTCGCCCGCCCGATCGTCTCGAGATCCGCGTAACCGGCCGATGTCGGCCGGCGTTATCAGGGCACCGGCGCCGCGGCCGGAGCCCGACATGCGCTCGCCCGAGCTCGACCTGGCAGCTTGCCTGGTTCGGGTGGCGCGCCGGGATCCGCAGGCGGCGCGGGAGCTCGTGCAGCACTGTCATCCGCTCGTCGAGAAGCTCGTGCGCGCGCACCACGCGCGCGAGATGAGCGACGACGATCTCGTCCAGGAAGTCTTCGCCAAGATGTTCGCCAGGCTCGAGCGCTACACGCCGCAGGCAGGGATTCCGTTCGAGCACTGGCTCGCGCGCTTGACCGTCAACACCTGTCGCGATGCGTTGCGCAGCGAGGCGCGACGCGCGAACGCGCTTCCGTTGTCGAGCGGGGCGCATGCGTGGCTCGACTCGTTGACGTGCGCGGCGGCGAGCGCGACGCAGGACGATCTCGCGGCGCGCGAGCTCGTGCACGCGCTGCTGGCGGAGCTCCCGCCCGCCGATCGGCTCGTGCTCACGCTGCTCGATCTCGATCAACGCTCCGTGACGGAGGTCGCCGCGCTGACCGGCTGGAGTCGCACGCTGGTCAAGGTGCGCGCGTTTCGGGCACGGCGACGGCTGAAACAGGTGGCTCAGCGTCGAGGAGCGCGCGATGACTGACTTCGACGCGCGTTGGAGGGCTCTCGCACGCGCCGCGGCGCGTGGACCGCAGTCGCATGTCGCTTTGAGCGAGCATCAGCTCGCGGAGCTGGCGTCGCTCGCGCGGCCGCGAGTGCTCGCCTTCCCGAAGACCTCCGCCCATCGACGCTGGGAAACGCGCGCTCTCGTCGCATCCGCGGCGCTCGTCACGCTGATCCTCGGCGTCGCGCTGCGCGATCCCGACGCCTGGCGCGACTTTGCGAGCGACACCGCGGCGCGCGTGGCGAGCCTGCCGGATCGGACGCCGAGCGCGCCGCTCCTGCCTTCACCTTCGCGCGCGCTCGCCAGCGTGCCCGACCCCGTTCTGGCAGACATCTGGGCGCTCTTGCGCTCGCTCTCGATCTACGTGGAGACCTCCCGATGATCATGGCGGACATCCTCTTCTGGTTCCTGATCATCCTCGGCGCGTGCGTCGTCTTCGTCGCGCACTGGGTCGGCGCGTATGGACTGTTTCCCGCGCTGGTCGAGCGCTGCCGCGCGACGTACGGCACGCGGCCGATCGCGGCGACCTTCGTCGGTCTCGCGATCCTCGCGCCGGCGCTGACGCTCGCGATCGTGCTGTCGAAGATCGCGCGGCATCCGCTGATCCAGATCCCGTCGATCGGCGTGATGCTCGTGCTCGGGCTCTTGTGCTTGATCGGTTCCGCGGGACTCGCGGCGCGCATCGGATCGGGGCTCGCGTCGCCGCTCGATGCGACGCAAGCGTGGCGGCGCGTGTTGCGCGGCGGAATGGTCCTCGGGCTCGTGTTCGTCATGCCCTTTCTCGGCTGGTTCGTGATCCTGCCGTGGACGCTGGCGAGTGGATTGGGAGCGTACGTGCTCTCGTTGCGCGCGCCGCGCACGACGCCGGTGTTGACGCACGACTTCGGCTCCCCTCCTCTCGGCGGCGAGGCGCTGCGCGGCGCCCCGAGCGAATCGTGAAGCTCACGCGGCGCGCGTTCCTGGTCACGAGCGGCGGCGCGTGTGCCGCGCTCGCGGGTTGTGATCGCCTGGCGAGCTTCAGCGCGTGGTCGAGCGTCGAGGAGGAGCCGGCGGGGCCGTTCGAAGCGCCACGGAGCGACCGGATCGACCTCGCCCAGCACGTGCTCGATCGCTGCACGTTCGGAGTGCGGCCCGGAGATCGAACCGCGCTGCTCGCTCGCGCATCCGACTCGCGCGAGGCCGCGCGCGCGTGGATCGAAGCGCAGCTCGCGCCGCAGGCGATCGACGACTTGAGCGCGGAGCGCGCGGTCCGGCGCTTCGACACGCTCGGCGCGCCGATTCCCGAGCTCTACGAGTACCGCTCCAACGTGCTGCTGCGCGAGCTGACCGCGGCGACGCTGCTGCGCGCGGTGTGGTCGAAGCGCCAGCTCTACGAAGTGCTGGTCGAGTTCTGGAGCGACCATTTCAACATCGACAGCTCCAAGGGCGAATGCGCGTGGCTCAAGGCCGGCGACGATCGCGAAGTGATCCGCGCCCATGCACTGGGCTCGTTCACGGAGCTCCTGAAGGCCTCCGCGTTCAGCCCCGCGATGCTCTGGTACCTCGACGGCCGCGCGAACGTGAAACGCACGCGCGACGAGCGTCCCAACGAGAACTACGCGCGCGAGCTGCTCGAGCTGCACACCCTCGGCGTGCACGGCGGCTACACGCAGCGCGATGTCATGGAAGCGGCGCGCTGCCTGAGCGGCTGGTCCGTGCGCGACAAGACGGGCTTGCGCAAGGCGACGGTCGAATTCCACGCGGACGCGCACGACGACGGCGAGAAGGAAGTGCTCGGAACGCGCTTCCCCGCCGGACAGGGCGAGCGTGATGCGCACGCGCTGCTCGAGCTCGTCGCGCGCCATCCTTCGACCGCGACGCACATCGCGACGAAGCTCTGCCGGCGCTTCGTCGCCGACGAGCCGCCCGGGGCGGCGGTCGAAGCCGTCGCGGGCGCGTTCCGCGAGAGCGCCGGCGACATCGGGGCCACGTTGCGCGTGCTCTTCGCGCGCGAGGAGTTCCTCGGCGAGCTCCCCGAGTGGTCGCACCTGCGCGGCGCGAAGCTCAAGCGGCCGTTCCACTTCCTCGCTTCGATCCTGCGCGCGACGGACGCGGTCACGGACGCGGGCGCGGCGCTCACGAGCTACTTGACCCGCATGGGCCACGCTCCGTTCCAGTACCCGACGCCCGACGGATATCCGATCGAGGCGAGCGCGTGGCAAGGCGCGCTCTTCTGGCGCTGGAAGCTCGCCGGCGCGCTCGCGGACGGTCACGTCGCGGGCACGAGCATCGATGCCGCGCGCCTGAGCGAGCGTCTCGGCGGAGCACGCGGACTCGTCGCGCATCTGCTCGGCCGCCAGCCCGACGAGCGTGAGGAGCGTCTCTTCCTCGCCGGGAGCACGCGCGTTCCCAGGCTCGGCCTGTTGCTCGCCTCGCCGGCGTTCCAGCGCTGCTAGACATGCACCCCCGCGCGCAGATCTCCGTGGGAACAGAGCGCGACGACGCGCGCGCTCTCGTCGCTGTCTTCTTGCGCGGCGGCGCGGACGGATTGACGCTCGTGCCGCCCGTCGGCGACGACGACTACCAGCGCGCGCGGCCGAGCCTCGCCGTGCGAGCGCGCGACGGGCTCGCGCTCGACGGCTTCTTCGCGCTGCATCCCGATCTCGCGGAGCTCCTGCCGCACTTCGCGCGCGGGGAGCTCGCGATCGTGCACGCCTGCGGCAGCGACGACGACACGCGCTCGCACTTCGAGGCGCAGGACCTGATGGAGCACGGAGGCACGAGCGTCGCGGGCGGATGGATGGGACGCTGGCTGCGCGCCTGCGAGGCGCAACGGCCGAGCGCATTGCAGGCGCTCGCGCTCGGCGCGCAAGTGCCCGAGAGCCTGCGCGGCGCGCCGAATGCGACCGCGCTCGAGAACCTCGACGAGCTGCGGCCCGGCGACGACACGGAAGAGCTGCGCACGGCGCTGCGCGAGCTCTACGCGAAGGACGAGCTGCTCGGAGCGAGCGCTCACGACGCCCTCGCCGCCGCGGCGCGCGTCGGTGAGCTCGCGCGGCTTCCCTACGAGCCCGCACCGGGTGCCGCGTACCCGACGAGTTCCGACGGCGAGATCGCGCAGGTCTTCGGCCGGCGGCTGGCGCAGATCGCGCAGCTCGTGAAGGCGCGCGTGGCCGTGCGCGCCGCGACGCTCGACCTCGACGGCTGGGACAGTCATTTCGTGCAGGCGACGGTGATGGCGTCGCGCATGCGCGCGCTCGCGCTCGGGCTGTCGGCCTTCGCGCGCGATCTCGGGCCGCAGCTCGCGACGACGAGCGTCGTAGTGATGACCGAGTTCGGCCGGCGCGTCGGCGAGAACGGCTCGCTCGGCACGGATCACGGCCGCGGCGGCGCGTTCTTCGTCCTCGGCGGAGGCACGCGCGGCGGCGTGCACTGCCGCTGGCCCGGATTGGATCGCAGCGAGCTCATCGGTCCGGGCGATCTGCCGGTCGCGCACGACTACCGCGACGCACTCGCTGGAGTGCTCGCGCGCCACGGCGCCGGAGATCGCCTCGCGCGCATCTTCCCTGGCCGCGCGATCGAGCCCCTGCCGGTCTAGCGCCGTCGCACCGATCGCGGCGGACGTGGGGCTCGACAGTCTCCCGCTCGCGCGAGCGCGGACTCGACGGAGCGCGCACGACGCACCTTGCGCGCCGCGCTCGCCGTCCACGCGAGTCGCGCGTCGATCGACGGAGAAGCGGCTGCACGCGGCTCGCTGACGCGAGCTGCGGGTGTCGAGACGCGCTCGCATCGTCGCGATCGAGCTCGCTCCCGAGTTCGTCGCGCGACGCTCGCCGATCCTGGGTCTCACGCGAGGCTCGACTGATTCGATGCAGGCTCACGAGCGCGTCCATCCGGAGTCACGCAGCGATCGAGCGACGTCGTCTCACTCCTGCGGCGAGATCAAGAAAAGGCGGGGATTCGATCAACGCGCGCGGAGCAGCGGAGCACGATGGGCGCACGCGGCGATTCACGGCGGAACGCTCGCAGTTCCCGCCCGCCAGCGTGTCAGGAGTCCTTCCGATGATCCAACGCCAATTCCTCGCCTTCGTCGCAGCACTCGCGTGCAGCTTGTTCAGCGCGCGCGGCGCGCAAGCACAGTGCACCAACATCCTCGATCCGGGCTACACGACCGGTTCGTTCACGTTCATCACCGCGCCCGTTCACGCACAGACCTTCACCCCGACGAGCAGCGGAACCGTGTGCGAGATCCGCTATGGAGTGGACACGCGCGGCGGGATGACGGCCTACAACGTGTACGTCGTGCTCGCGCCCGGCGTCGGCGCGCCGCCGACGAACTACGTCGGAACGAACCTGTTCAGCGCGCTCAACCAGACCAGCTTCAACACGCTGGGCTCTGGCGGGATCGACGGCAAGGTGCTGGTGACGAACGGCCTCACGCTGACAGCGGGCACCCGTTACGCGTTGATCATCGAGCCGATCGGCGGCCAGATGGCCTGGCGCGGGAACAACGGCAATCCGTACGTGGGCGGCCAGGGTTGGTTCCGCTCCGGCGCGAGCTGGGTGAACAGCGTGCCTGCCGACTTCACCTTCCGCATCTTCGGCCTCGTTCCTCCACCGAACAACAACAACTGCAACAGCTGCCAGCCGATCGGTCTGGGCTCGGTGAACGGCACGCTCGTCGGTGCGACCAACGATGGCGCGTCGGTGTGCGGCGGTGCTCCCGACGTCTGGTATTGCTTCACGGCTCCGTGCGCGGGAACGGTGATCGCGAGCACGTGCACCACGAGCTTCGATTCGATCGTGTCCGTCCATACCGGCTGCCCGGGGACGGAGATCGCATGCAACGACGACTGTCCGGGCACGCCATGCCTGGGGCCCGGTTCGTGCGTGGCCTGGAGCGCCACGTGCGGTGTGACGTACCGGATCCGCGTCGCTTCGTTCACGGGCACCGCCGCGGGGACGTTCACGCTGACGCTGACGCAGCCCGTGTCGGCGCCGAGCAACAACAACATCGCCTCGGCCATCGCGGTCGGGAACGTGACCAATCTCCCGTTCTCGACCTGCGGCGCGACGACCGACGGCCCGGGCCCATGCCCCGACCTGAGCGACATCTGGTACACGTACACCCCGACCTGTCAGGGGACGGTGAGCGTCGACCTGTGCGGCTCGTCGTACGACACGTACCTGGCCGTCTACACCGGGATCCCAGGCAATCTCACGCTGGTTCCCGGCACGTGCAACGACGACAACGGTCCGCTCTGCGCAGGGCTGCAGTCGTCGGTCCGATTCCCGGCCAACCCGTGCACGACGTACTACATCCGCGTCGGGGGCTACGCGGGTCAGACCGGCTGCGGTGACATGACGATCTCGTGCTCGACGGCGAGCGCGACCAACGACCAGTGCAGCGGCGCGATCCCGATCGGACCCGGTGTGATCTTCGGCACGACCATCGGAGCGACCCCGTCGCTCTTCGGGAGCTTGATCCCCGGACCTTGCGGCGCGTCCGCCAATTCACGCGACGTCTGGTACTCGTACACGCCGCCGTGCAACGGACAGCTCACCATCGACACCTGTCCCGCGCCTTGCATGAGCGCGCGCTACGACACGGTGCTCTCGCTCTACACCGGCGTGTGCGGCAACCCGCTCAACCAGGTGGCTGGAGTCTGCAACGACGACGCTCCCTGTCCGGGAAGCGGATATCCGTGGAACTCGCGCATCGTCGCGAACGTGATCGGCGGGACCAACTACAAGATCCGCGTCTCGGGCTACGCCGGGTCGTTCGGGAACTTCGGACTGCAGCTGGGCTTCGTCCAACCGGCTCTGACCAACGACGAATGCGCGGGCGCGATCGTCGTGCCCTGCGGCACGACGGCGTTCAGCACCTGCGGCGCCACGACTTCGGCCGTGGGCACGCTCTGCCCCATGTTCAACGACGTCTGGTACTGCTTCACCACGCCGAACTGCGCCGGCACGACGACGGTCTCGACCTGCGGCAGCCCGCTCAACACGGTGCTCGACGTCTACTCGGGCACTTGCGGCACGCTGGCCTCCGTCGGGTGCAACGACGACGCTCCGGCCGGTTCGCCCTGCCAGTTCTCGCAACAGTCGTATGTCAGCTTCACGGCCACGGCGAACACGACCTACTGGATCCGCGTCGGTGCCGCGAGCAACGTCTTCGGCAACGGCGTCCTCACGATCGGCTGCCCACCGGCTCCGCCGGTGTGTCCGCCAACGACGGGAGCCGGGTGCACCTCGATGTTCGAGGTCACGGGTCCCGCCAGCGGCACGCCGTGGGCCTTCCGCATCTCGGTGCCGTGCTGCTTCGATCTGTACGTCCCGAACGTTTCCGGCGTCGCGACCAGCGGAACGCAGAGCACCGACGAGGCCGCCCTGGCCGCCGCCTTCGTGGCCGCGATCAACGCCGCCTGCCCTTCGACGCCGCCGATCGCGACGGCGTACCCGTACAACGGCATCACGAGCCTCACCTACGGCAAGTTCAGCATCAAGGTGCGCTGCGGCGGAGCGTGTCCGACGTTGTCGGTGGGTCCGGCGTTCACTCCGGCCAACGGATTGTGCGTGGTCGTCGGATCGGCGCTGCCGACCAGCGGTCCGTGCTCGTTCAACCCGGAGATCGTCGAACTCGAACTGGCCCACAACGACTGCAACGGCAACGGCGAGGACGACTACGTCGACATCCTCGAGATGACCAGCCTCGATGCCGACGGAAACAACATCCCCGACGAGTGCGATCTGATCGCGAACGGGCCGGGGACGGCCTATTGCTCCGGTGACGGCCTGATTTCGCCGCCGACGACTCCCTGCCCGTGCGGCAACGTCGGAGCCAAGGGCAACGGCTGCGCGAGCTCCTTCAACGTCGACGGCGCGAACATCACCGCCACGGGTGTCGTCGCGCTCGACAACGTCGTGCTCGTCGGATCGGGCATGCAAGCGACTGGCATCTGCGTCTTCCTCCAAGGGGACGCGATCGACCCGAACGCCTTCGTGTTCGGCGATGGCATCACGTGCACGGGTGGTTCGCTCGTCCGCCTGCGCGCCGTGGCGCTTTCGGGTGGTTCGGCGAGCTTCCCGGTTCCGCCCGAAACCATCACGCTCTCGCAGCGCGGGCGTGACGGTCGGGTCGGGAGTCGTGCGCTCCTACACCGTCTTCTACCGCAACGCCGCGGCGGCCTTCTGCCCGCCGGCGACGTTCAACGCGGCGAACAGCTATCGAATCACCTGGTGATCCAAGCACCAGCGTCGACGGCTGGCGAGCGTGATGGCGGGACCGGCTGCCTGCGAGCCGGTCCCGCCGCATCGATGCGCATGGGCGCGTGCCGCGACGTCTTCGCGCGCGTCGAAGCACGGGACGGAGCGCCGCGAGCGACGTCCGCCAGCCGCGCGAAGGCTCCGCGACGCGACGGATCGCTCGCCGGCTCGCGCGTGGCGCGGAGAGCACGCGCGAGTCCAGCCCGAGACTGGGAGCGCGAGCGCGTGTCGCGCAGCCGGTGACGACGCACGCACGGCGACGGCTCAAGCTCGCGACCCGCCGTGTCGATGCGTCGCTGTCCCGCATCGGAGGCGGACTCGACCATGGGCACCGCGAACAACATCGAGCAGTTCCAGTTCACGCCCGGCGCGCTCTTCGACCCCGCGCGCTTCGAGGCGAGCGATCTCGGCGTCGAGCTGCGGCCGGCGTTCCAGATCGCGCGCGGCGATCGCATCGTGGTCATGGGCAGCTGCTTCGCGGTGCGCATCTGCGAGGCGCTGCGCGAGCTCGGCTTCGACGCCACCGACGGCGGCCTCGACCTCAAGTACAACGCGTTCGCGATGCTCCAGGAGCTGCGCTGGTGCCTCGAGGGCGGATTCGGAGCCGCGCAAGTGCTGCGCACGCCGCAGGGCCGCTGGTTCAACCCGCATCGCCATCCCGCGGTCGTGAAGGACACCCGCGAGGAAGCGCTCGACGCGCATCTCGCGGCGCAACGCGCCGCGGGCGAGCTGTTGAAGCGCGCCGACGTGCTCGTGCTCACCTACGGCTTGATCGAAGCCTGGTTCGACCGCTCGACGGGCCTCTACACGAACGAGACGCCGGCGATCGCCGAGCTGCCGCACGCGCGCGAGCGTTTCGAGCTGCGCCAGACGCGCCAGTCGGAGAACCTGCAGGCGATCGTCGAGCTCGTGCACCTGGCGCGGCGCGCCAATCCCAAGCTGCGTTTCGTCGCTTCGGTCTCGCCCATCCCGCTCAAGGCGACCTTCTGCGGCCCCGATGTGCTCGTCTCGAACTGCGTCAGCAAGTCGACGCTGCGCTGCGCGCTGCACGAGGCGATCGCGCAGTTGAAGGGCGAAGGCGTGCCGATCGACTACTTCCCGAGCTACGAGATCGTGACCCTCGCGCCGCGGCGCGACGAGGTCTGGGAAGCGCGCTTCCCCGACGGCCTACCCGACGGCCGTCACGTGAAGCCCGAGTTCGTCGCGCGCGCGATCACGAGCGTGTTCCTGCGCGCTTACATCGACGCGCCGCTCGTGCGCGGGCCGGCGCCGGCGCGCAAGGTCCAGCAGCGGGAGCTCGCGTTCGACGGCAGCGCGAGTCGCTGAAACGCTCGGAGTGCGCGATCGCGCGCCGGGTTGCGCGGCTTCGCCCGCGCAGCGGCGCGTCGGCGGGCTCGAGTTCGCCGCCGCGAGCAGCACACGTCGTCGATGCAGTGACCACCGGTTTCTTACCGCGCGCCGCGAAACGCCGCACCTCGAGGAGCGCTAGGGTGTGCGCGCCAGCGTGTCGTGCGCAGTTCGCGACGACCGATTGGCGGGAGGTTCCCATGCTTCGCCCCGCACTCGCGCTCTCCTTCCTCGCCCCGGCCTTGCTCGTCGCCGCGTTCCAGTCTCCGACGCAGCGCGTCTCGCACACCGGCTCCCGCGCCGCGACCGGCGACCCCGCGTCGCACTGTCCCGATCGACTGCCGGTCGCGCCATTGCTCGTGTACGACGTGTCCGGCACCACGCTCTTCGGGCCGGCCTACCTGCACGTCGCGGTCTACGACGACGGGCACGTCATGGCCGCGCGTCTGGGGGCGGATCCGAGCTCGGGTCAGATGGCGATCGCCTTGCTCACGCCCGAAGAGCTGCAGCAAATGCGCGCCGATCTCGAGCTGTGGGGCGCGTTCGGACTGTGCGACGAACCCGTAAGCGTCTCCGACGTGCCGCTGACCACGGTGAGCGTGTTCCGCGGAGGCACCGACTCCGCCGCGCACACGTTCAGCTACCTCGTCGCCGGCGGTGCGCACGGCGGGGTGCAGCAGGTCGTCGATCAACTGCTGGCCGCGAAGTTCCCGGGCTTCTGACCGGCGCGCCCAAACGGCCGGCGGGACGGGCCGACGGTTCAGCGCGCCGCGACCGCGGCGTCGCCTTGCTCGGCGAGCTGCTTCAGCTTGACCATGAAGCTGCGCGCCTGCATGCGGCCGAAGATCGCGAAGAGCGGCCCGAGCAGGCGCAGGATGCCGCCCATCTGCGCGTCGCACGAGTATTCCAGGCGCGTGTGGCCGTCGTGCTCGTGCAAGCGGTAGTCGACGGTCACCGAACCGCCGCGAAAACAGCCGCCCTCCATGCGCAGCTTGAAACGCCGCGCCGGCTCGTACTCGAGGATCGTCTCGTCGTACTCCGACAGGCGCCCTCCTTCGCGGATGAACATCTTCGCCTGCCAGCCGGGGCGCCGCGGTCCGTCGCTCACGGGGCGGATCTCCTCCATGCCGCGCAGCCATTGCTTGCAGAGCTCGGGATCGTCGAGCCAGGGCCACAGGCGTTCGGGCGAGCAGCGGATCTCGGTGGTGAGTGCGAGCTTCATCGTCGTCGTTCCTGCGCGGCGCGCGTCAGTCCTTGTGTCGGGTGTAGCTGATCTCGACGACCTTCGTCTGTTCCTCGCCGATCGGCAGGTCATGGACCTCGAAGACCATCTTGTCCTTGTCCAAGAGGCGCCAGACGTACTTGACGCACTTGTCGTGCTCGCCGCTCATGGGCTCGTCCATCGGACCGAACAGGATCAGGACGTTGTCCGTGCGATCGAAGTTGCCCTCGAAGTGCAGCAGGTTCGTCGTCATCGTGTCGCACGACGAGCCGACGTACTTCTGCTTGTAGCGGTCGTAGCCGAGCAGCCCCAGGCCCTGCAGCTTGTACTTCTGCGGCCCGAGGGTGAGCTCGCCGTCGGTGCGCTGTTGCAGCCAGCGCCGCTCGAAGAGCCACGAGAACTCCGCCGTGCCCTTGTTCACCGTCTGCGCACCGGGAGGACCGATGAGCATTTCCGTGTCCCACTTGCCGATCCACTCGGCGAGCTTGTCGTGATGGAAGTCGGGCTTGACGATTTCCATGTAGCGCTGCATTCCCGCCGCGTCGAATTGGGGCGAGAGCGGTTTCTGCTTGTCGCCGCCTCGAGCGAGAACGACGGACGTCAGCGCCGTGGCCGAAGCGGCGACAGCGGCGAGAACGAGGATGCGAGAGACCTTCATCGGAATGGAACTCCTTCTTCCAGTTGGGACACGGCGGGCCGGACCCGCGGATGTGGTTTCAATGCGGCGAGCTCGACGCCGGCGATGGCCCCGCATCGTCGGCGAGCGTCGCGATCAGGTCCTCGCCCGTGAGCTCGCGATGGGCGGCGAGCACTTGCGCCGCGGCCTGGACCTCCAGACAGTTCTGGCGCTCGTCGGCTGCGATGGCGCGCCGCAATCGATCGAGAGCGCGCGCGACTTCGGGATCGAGTCCGGCCAGGGCGTTCGCGACCGGCGCGCCAGGCAGGAGGCACGCGCACGCGCTGGCGAACACCGCGGCCGCGAGCGGCGCGTGCAGCGCGCGCAGTCGTGTCGCGCGCCGATCGAGCCATTCGAGACGCAGGAGCAGGCTCGATCCGGCGAAGAACGCCTGCGCGGGCCGAGGCACGTGGCGCACGCGTCCGGCGACGCGCAGCAACGCGTCGCGGTAGTGCTCCGCGAGGCGCGCACGGCCTCGAATCACGGCGGCATCGCAGACGAGCTCGCGCAGCTCCGCCAGACGCCGAGTGGCGATCCAAGCCGCGGGATGGAACCAGAACACCGCATGCAACGCGCGCAAGAGCGCCGACTGCAATGCGTGGTTGCGGCGCACGTGCGTGAGCTCGTGCACGAGCGCGAGCGCGAGATCGCGGCGAGCGACACGGGGATCGAGCGTCTCGTCTTCCTCACGCGCCATCGCGACGGGCAGGACCACGACAGGTCGCCACCAGCCGATGAGCAACGGACTCGAGAAGTGAGCGGAGACGCGCAAGCGCGGCGCTCGACGCAGTCCCATGCGGCGGCTGAGGCGTTCGAGCACGCGGACGACGTGCGCGGGAGCGTCCTGCGTGCGCGCGAGCTCGAGACGCAGCGCGCGCTCGCGGCGCCACTCGCGCCAGGCACCGGCGCTCACGCCGATCCCCCACAGCGCAGCCAGGAGCGCGGCCCACGACCAAGAGGTGCTCGTCGCTTCCGGCGCGGCGGCCGGCGCGAGACCCGGAGTCGTCGTGAAGGACGGCACGACGCTCCAAGGCGAGAACACGCCCGGAGGAAGCACGAAGCGCAGCACGACGACCCACCACAACGCCGCGCGCACGCTCGGCCAGATGCGACGGCGCGCGACGAGATCGAAGACGGCGAGTCCCAGCGCGAGCGCGGCGGCCTGGAGCGTGAGTGGAGCGATCCAGCTCCACCACGCGCTCGCGAACTCGTGGATGCTCACTTCTTGCCTCCACGCTTGCGCGCGTCGGCGATCAAACGCGTGAGCTCGTCGCGCTCGGTCGCGCTGAGCTCCTCGTTCTCGATCATGAAGTGCACCAGCGACCCGAAGCCGCCGTCGAAGGCGCGCTCGAGCAGGCTGCGCACGGCGCTGCCGCGTGCCGCGCCTTCGGCCAGCAGCGGCTCGTAGACGCTCGCGCCGTCGCGCTTCTCCTCGCTCACCGCCTGCTTGTCGACGAGACGCGTCAAGAGCGTCTTGAGCGTCGTGTACGCCCAGCCGGTGTCGCGACCGAGCACGCGGAGGAGTTCGCGCGCAGTCGCCGGATGGCGTTGCCACAGCGCGCGCATCACCTTCCATTCGGCGTCGGAAAGGGCGGGGAGCTCCTTCTTGCGTGCCACGCGGGTCATCCTACTACGGTTGTAGTAGCGCGCCAGCCCCCGGTGCGAAAAAAAAGAAAGCGCCCAGGCGCGAGCCCGGGCGGTGAACCGTCGAGAACGGCTTCCGACGCCGCGATCAGTGCTGCCGTTCGGCCGCCGCCGGCTCCGCGGAAGGTGCGTGCAGGCTTCCCACGGCGCCGCTCGAGCGCGACGCGCCGGTCGGCTTCGTGTCGAGCACCTCGACCTCGCCCGTGTCGAGGTCGTAGCGCGCGGCGACGACGCGCAGCTTGCCGAGGTGCTTGTACTCCGAGAGGATCGGCTCGCATTCCTCGAGCTGGCGCGTGATGCGCTGCGCGTTGGCGCGCACGGCGTTGTCGAGCACGTCGCCGCCCTTCTTCTTCGCGCTCTCGACGACCGGCGCGATCGCGGGCGTGAACGCGGAGAGGTGACCGGGCAGCTCGCCGCCCTTCACCACCGCGTCGACGGCTCCGCAGCGTTCGTGGCCGAGCACGACGACGAGTTCGACGCCGAGGTGCTCGACGGCGTACTCGATCGAGCCCAGCGATGCGTCGCCGAGCACGTTGCCCGCGCAACGCACGACGAAGAGGTCGCCCAGACCCTGGTCGAACACGAGCTCGGGCGGCACGCGCGAATCCGCACAACCGACGATGACCGCCGTCGGGTGCTGGCCCTTCGCCACCTCGCCGCGGCGTTCGATCGACTCGTGCAGATGCGTCGCCTTGCCTTCGACGAAGCGGCGATTGCCGGCGAGCAGTTGGTCGAGCGTCGAAGGAGCGCCGATCGTCGCGGTGTCCGCGCCGTGGGCGAGCCAGGCCGCGGACGCTGCGAGCGTCGCGCAGAAGACATAGAGCAGCTTCATGGTGGAGGACGCCCGGAGCGGGGCGCGTGGAATGGGTGCGTGGGTATCGAGACCCGTCACCGGCGAACTTGAAGCGCCGCGGCGAATTCCACGCGCGCGCCTCGAGCGCGTTGCACGGCCTCAACGGAGTCCGGGATCGCGACGACGACGCGTTCCGTGCTCCTGTGTTAAGCTCGGCCTCCCCCCGGCTCTCTCTCGCGAGGTCATGCTCATGTCGTGCCGCCGATTCGTGTTCCTTCCCCTGTTCGTGGCCGCCTCCGCCGCGCTCGCATCCGCGCAAGGCTCCGATGTCTGCGCCACGGCGCAGCTCATCACCGGCACGGGCAATTTCGCCTTCTCGAACGTCGGCGCGTCGACCGACGGTCTCGCCGATCCGCTGTGCGCGTTCTTCGGCAACAGCGACATCTTCAACGACGTCTGGTTCAGCTGGACGGCGCCCTCGTCGGCGCTCTACGTCATCGACGACTGCGCGCAGACCACGCTCGACACGAAGATCGCCGTGTACGACGGCAGCTGCGTCGCGCCGGTGATCGCGTGCAACGACGACACCTGCAACCTGCAATCGCGCGTGAGCTTCTCCGCCGTCGCCGGCAACACGTACCTCGTGCGCGTCGGCTCGTATTCGGCCGGCAGCACGGGCTCGGGCACGATTTTGATCGGAACCGTTCCGCCGCCGACGATCGAGCAGACGTTCGTCAATCCCGCCAACGGCCACACCTATCACCAGCTGTCGGGCTCGAGCTGGACGGACGCGGAGAACTCCGCGCAGGTCCTCGGCGGGCACCTCGTGACCATCGGCGACCAGGCCGAGCACGATTGGCTCGTGCAGAACTTCCACAACTACCAGGGCGTCGACATCGACCTGTGGACGGGGTTCAACGACGTGGCGACGGAAGGGACCTTCGTCTGGTCGAGCGGCCAGCCGGTGACGTTCACGAACTGGGACGTCGGTGAGCCGAACAACGGCGCCGGCGGCGAGGACTTCTGCGCGCTGCGCAAGAACAACCCGCTCGCGTTCTGGAACGACCTCGCCGACGCGCCCACGGGCTTCCACGCGAACCCGCACGGGCTCGTGGAGATCGAATCGATGATCACGGCGTTCTGCTTCGGCGACGGCATCGACACGAGCCACACGACCAACTGTCCGTGCGGCAACATCGGCGCGCCGCAGCGCGGCTGCGCGAACTCGATCAACCCGGCGGGAGCCGATCTCAACGCGACGGGCAACACGAACCCCGACACGATCGTGCTCGCGGGCTCGGGCATGCCCGGCTCGGCGGCTTGCATCTACCTGCAGGGCGATCTGCTCGACGACGCGACGTTCGGCGACGGCGTGCGCTGCACCGGCGGAGTCCTGATCCGCTTGCGCGCCAAGGTCAACTCCGGCGGCGCGAGCCAGTTCCCCGACTCGACCGACACGGTCAGCGTCTCCGTGCGCGGCGGCGTCACTCCCGGCAGCGGCGTGACGCGCGCCTATCAGACGTACTACCGCAACGCGGCCGCCGCCTTCTGTCCGCCCGAGACGTTCAACGTCACGGACGGAGCGACGATCGTCTGGTGATCGCCGTCGCTGGCGGGAGCGCGCGCATGGTCGCGAGCTCCCGCGCGCTCGCTCTCTCGCGCGCACCAGCCGACGGCACGCCACACCCCCCTACCGCCTGATCTTTCGACATGGAATCCGCATACGAAGACTCGTCGGGCACGATCGCCGACCTGGAAGCCGACATCGAGGACGCGCTCGATGCGTTGATCGACCTCGAGCGTCGCGGACGGTTGCCGCAGGAGCTGCGAGCGCTGCTCGCGCTCACTCCGCCGGAAGGCGCGAGCGTCCACGTCTCGCTGCGCCAGCGCGACACCTTGCGCCAGATCCGGCGCAACGCGACCGAGAACCACTACGCGCAGGCGAGCTGCGGAGCGTGGATCGTGTTCGAGTTGCCGCCCGACGAAGTGCGCGAGGGTCCCACGGGCGCGGCGCGCGAGCCGGGTGACGTGCTCGACGACTTCATCCGCGCCCTCGATCGCGCCGAGCGCGACCCGCACATGTCGTTCGTGTCGTTGAAGTACTTCCGCGATCAGTACCTGGCGAAGGTCGGGCTCCTGTGGGCGCGCGACTTCGACCTGACGCGCGCCGTGATCCAGGACGCGACGGATCAGGCGATCCTCGAGCTCTCGAAGGTCCCCAACCCGCGCCAGCCGGAGTTCCCCGTGACGACGATCCGTCTCTCGCGCGCGCACGAGCGCGTGCGGCGCGTGCTCGGCGACGGCAACACGCGGCCGGCTCGCGCGTCCGGCGCCGACTCGAGCGGCGCGGCGGAGTCGAGCGCGGACGGAGCGAGCGTGTCCGCCGGCGCGGAGCCGAGCTGACGCAGGTCACGCGCTCCAGACGCGCGCGACGAACCACCACAGTCCGAGCGCGCAGACGAGGAACGACGTCGCGCGCCGCACGGCGACGGGCGCGAGCGTGCGGCTCTCCGCCGGCGCCGCGCGTTCGCCGCGTTTCCACGACGCCAGCACGAGCGCGAGCGAGACGACGACCGCGAGCTGGCCGCACTCCACGCCCAGGTTGAAACCGACGAGCGCCGCGAGCTTCTGCGGCTCGGCCGCGAGCGTGTCGGCGATCGCGCCCGCGAATCCGAGACCGTGGATCAATCCGAAACCGAACGCCTCGGGCCACAGACGAGCCGGAGGACGCGCGAAGAGGTTGCGCGCGCCGACCCAGGCGATCGAGAGCGCGATCGCGGGCTCGACGAGGTGTCCAGGCAGGTTGAAGACGCCGAACGCCGCGCAGGCGAGCGTGATCGAGTGCGCGATCGTGAACGCCGACACGACGCCGATCAACGCGCGCAGCCGGCGCGAGGCCACGACGAGTGCGACCACGAACGCGATGTGATCGTAGCCGGTGAGGATGTGCTCGACGCCGAGTGCGATGTAGCTGCCGAAGACGCCGTGCGCGGCGGCCGCGGTGCTCGGCGCGAAAGCCCAGCGCGGTTCCTCGACCCACATCAAGCGTCCGAGCGGCGCCGCTCCGTTCCACACGATCTCGGCGTGATCGCGGTGCCAGGCGTCGCTCTCGCGGAAGAGTCGCGTGTCGATGACGACGTTCTCCGGCGCTCGCGGGCATTCACCGCGCAGCACGAGATCGACGAGTGCTTCACCCGGTGTCGCGCCGTGCAGCTCGCCGCTCGCGAGGCGCGCGCTCTCGAGCCGCAGCGCGAGCGTCGCTCCCGCCGGCCGCGCGTCGCTCCAGTCGAAGCCGAGCTCGTGGTGCTCGCGCACGTACGCCTCGAGCAGCCCGCGCGCGCGATCGAGGTCGCGCTGCGCGAGCTCGCCGTCGTCGTCGGCGTCGATGTCGGGCAGCGCCTCGAGCAGCGTTCGCGCCTGGCAGCGCAAGTCGAGCTCGATGCGCGCTCCGTCGACGATCAGGCGCGAGCTCGAGACCGAGTTGGGGTGCGCCGACGCGACGAGAGGCACGAGGGCGAGCGCGAACGGGAGCAGCATGGCCGATCCCATTGTTCGCGGCTCGCGCTCTCGCGGATGGCGGCGCGCTGGAAAAAAGCTCCCGGTCCGCCGGCTTCCTGCCCATTGGGGCGGGCGCAGCGCGCGGTTCGGCTCTCGGCGAGCCGCGGAACGTCCTGGATCGGGACGGAGCTCGAAGCCGTCCCGACTCGCCCCTTGACGTCGCCGTTGCGCGCTCAAGTCCGCCGCCGTTCGACCCGACGACAGCTGCGGCGCATTCCCCGCCCACCACGAGCCCGAGAGATCCGCCCCTCATGTCCACGGTCGATCGCGCCCTCAGCGGGCTGACGTGCCGCGCCTCGAACGCGAAGGCGGGGACGTCGTCCGCGACGTTGGAGCGCCGACCTCGGCGACCCGACCCTCTCGCGCCCCGTCGGGCGCAGGGCGGGCCGGAGCGAGGTGCCGCGTGAGTCGCGCCCGCTCGAACTCCGCCGAATCGCCGAACTCCGCTGAATCGAAGGCGCGCGAGCTCGCCCCGCGCGGTTTGCGGCGCGTCGGACCGCGGCTGATCGCGGCCACCCTGATCGTGCTCTCGATCGGCCACATCGCCACGAGCGCGCACACGATCTGGAGCGAGAAGCGCATGCTCTCGATGCAGCTCGACGCGCGCGGGCAATCGCTCGTGACGCTCGCGTCGGCGGCCTGCCTCCAACCGCTGCTCCACGACGAGGACGCGGTGCTGCGCACCTTCGTCGACAGCCTCGCCGCCGGCCGCACCGACGTCACCTTCGCGCGCCTGGAGCGTGCCGACGGTCGCGTCCTGCGCGAATCGATCAATCCCGCCGCGACGACCGATGCGGCGCGCATCCAGCAGTTCCAGGCCGACGTGCTCGCGCCCAACAGCGACGCGGATCGTCCGGGCGAGCGCATCGGACGCGTGACGCTCGGCCTGTCGACCGACGGCGTCGAGCAGCTGGCAGCGACGCGCTCGCGCGAGCTCCTCTTGCAAGCGGCTGCTTCGTTCCTCGTGCTCGCGCTCGTGCTCTGGCTGCTCTTGCAACGCTGGGTCTCGCGCCCGATCCAGGCCCTCGATGCGTGCGCCGCGAAGCTCGGCGCGGGTGACCTCGAGACGCCCGTCGCCGCGGCCGGCGACGACGAGTTCGGCCGCCTCGCGCGCACGCTCGACGACATGCGCAGCGGCCTCGGCCGCTCCTACGGCGAGCTGTGCGAGCGCAACGACGAGCTCGCGCGCGTGTGCGCGCTGCGCGACCAGGCGCTCGCCGATCTCGGCGAAGCGCTGGCGCGCGCGAACGACGCCAGCACGGCGAAGAGCGAGTTCCTGGCCACGATCAGCCACGAGATCCGCACGCCGATGAACGGCGTGATCGGCAACGCGAGCCTGCTGCTCAACAGCGACATCGACGGCGAGAAGCGCGAGTTCGCCGAGGCGATCCGCACCTCGGCCGAGTCGCTGCGCCTCGTCGTCGAGGAGATCCTCGACTACTCGCGCCTCGACGCGGGCCAGATCACGATCGAGCCCGTCGCGGTCGACCTCGGTGCGCTCGTCGACGACATCTTCGCCAGCCACGCGCCGCAGGCGATCGCGAAGAAGCTCGCGCTCAACGTCTACGTCGATCCCGAAGTGCCGACGCACGTGACGACGGACCCGCGGCGCCTGCGACAGGTGCTTTGCGGCCTGCTCGGCAACGCGCTCAAGTTCACCGACGAGGGCAGCGTGACGCTCAAGGTCGCCGTCGACGGCCCCGCGCGCAACACGAGCGACATCACGACGCTGCGCTTCGCCGTGATCGACACGGGCATCGGCGTGCCGAAGGACGCGCACACCAAGCTCTTCGAGCCCTTCACGCAGGCCGATTCGTCGACGTCACGACGCCACGGCGGCACGGGACTCGGTTTGGCGATCTGCAAACAGCTCGTCGACCTGCTCGGCGGACAGATCGGTTTCCAGAGTTCGCCCGGCAACGGCAGCGTGTTCTGGTTCACGACGCGCGTCACGCGCCTCGCCGACGCGGAAGTGCCCGGTCCGAAACCTGCGCTGCCCGCTCCGAGCGCTCCGAACCTGCGGCGCTCGCTCGTGCTGCTGGTCGAGGACAACCCGGTCAACCAACGCATGGCCCTGCACATGCTGCGCAAGAGCGGCCACGCAGCCGAGCTCGCCGAGAACGGCGCCGTCGCGGTCGAGAAGCTCTCGAAGACCGATTACACCCTGGTCCTGATGGATTGCAGCATGCCCGTGATGGACGGCTACGAAGCCACGCGCCGCATCCGCGAGCGCGAGCGAGAGACGGGCGTGCACGTGCCGATCATCGCGCTCACCGCCAACGCGATGCCCGGTGATCGCGAGCGTTGTCTCGCAGCGGGCATGGACGAGTACCTGCCCAAGCCAGTCACCGCGACGCAGCTCCAGGCGAAGATCGCGGAGCTGACGAACTCGACACCGGCCTGAGGCGGACGCGTCCGCGGCGCGGGTTGGAACGGCGAGCTCGCGAACAATGCGGTAATACGGTGCCGGAACAACTCGTCCACTGTTGCGCAGAAGCGCATCTGCGGACGAGTTGCTCGCGCACCGAATTCCATTAAAGGTGTCGGAGTCCCTACAGCGACTGGTAGTCGAACTTCTGTCCGCCGATCGCGGCTTCGAACATCAGTCCCTTCTCGTCCATCGTGAAGACCGACACGCCGTTGGAGTACTTGGCGTTCGCTCCCGCTCCCGACTTGAGTGCGACGGCGGTCGCTTGCGCGTCGAAGACAAAATTGCCCTGCTTGAAACGCTCGAACGACTTCTGGTCCTCGAAGCAGATGATCTCGGTGTACGTCTGCGCGCCGAGCTGGATCCCGATCGAGGCTTGGCTCACATCGCAGTAGCCGACCATTCGACCATCCTGGAACAGGACACCCCTGCCGTAGGCGCCACCGACACCGACGGCGCCCTTGCCGACCTTGGGGAACACAGCACTCCCATGCGCGTCGGCAAGGACCTGGGTCATGCTCGGGTCGTTGGTCTTCGCCTTGACCAACGCGACATCGGAATCGTGCCGGATGTCCTTCCTTCCCTCCGCACTTCGGGGTGTCGTCGAGCAAGCGGAGAATACGAGGCTGGCCGCGATTGCGGCGGCGAGTAGCGATAGAGCTCTGAACATCGGCGTGATTCCTTGGTCATTGACAGGTGATGATCGACCCTCATGACCCGCACGCGGAGGCGCCGACACCGGTACTTCTGTCGATTGTCGTCCGGGGTAGCAGGTAGAAATACGGTGCTTGAGCAATTCTTCCACTCTTGCGCAGAAGCGCGTCTGTGGAGGAATTGCTCAGGCACCGTACTCCGCGACGATGGCTTCGCCGGCGACGACGGTCACGTCGTGCGGACGCAGGCCGGTGAGGGAGATCAGCTGAACGGTCTGCGCCCGCGCGCTCGCCGAACCGACGACGAGCGCGAGCACGCAGGACGAGATTGAATCGAAGCGCATGGCGAGATCCCCCGACGTTGTGGAAGGTGATCCGCGAAGACGAGCATCAGGCCGACACCAAGGCGCCCCGACACAGAGGCGTGTGGAGTACCGAAGCGGCGCGGTCTTCTCGTAGATCCTGCTCCGGATCCGGCCCGACATCGACCCCCGGAGGCGCGAGTCCCCGAGAAACGAGGCGCAACTCGAAGCGGGACCATTCGCTGGCTGGGGCGCACGCTCGATGTTCCCTGCGAACGCCGCGGAATCAAACGTGGGCGCAGGAACGAGCGAGCGGCTCGATCGCGGTGCCGAACGTGTGCGCCGGAAGCCGCCGTGTGCGGAACGCCCGGGCGGAGCCCGCACTCGCGATGCAGGTCCCCCCCACGGCACCGAGCGCTCCGACGGGAACGAATCCGACGGTCGGCCGAGCGAGGTCGCACGGGGTCGGGTCCGCGCGGCGCGGACGGTCGAGGTGGTGGTTTCGACGCAGGCAGCGGAGACGGAGAGCACGGCGCCGGCAGGGTTCGGCGACCCGAGGCTCGAATCCCAGGCGCGAGGAATCCGCTGCGCGGCCCAGAACGAGCGCTCGCGCGGCTAGCATGGATCCTCCCCGCGCCCGGCCCCCCACCCTTCGAGGATCCACTCCGATGCGAACATCAATTTCGCGCGTCGTTTCGACCGCGCTCTCCTGTGTCTCAGTTGCCGCGGTCGCCGCGGCCCAAGGTTCGAACGATTGCGCGACCGCCACGCCGATCTCGGGCCTTGGCACTTTCGCCGTGAACACCACGACCGCGACGGACAGCGCGCAGCAGAGCGGCACGTGTCCGACCGCCCACCGCGACGTATGGTTCGCCTGGACGGCGACCGCGACCAATCCGGTGTCGATCGACACGTGCGGCGGTGTGGGCGTCGACTCGGTGATCGCCGTGTACTCGGGCTCGACCTGTCCGGCACCGGCAGCGCTGCTCGCGTGCAATGACGACAGCTGCGGCCTGCAGTCGCTCGTGACGATCAATTCCGTGTCGGGAACGACGTACATGGTCCAACTCGGCGGGTTCGGCGCCGCGACGACCTACTCGGGCACGTTCACGATCGCGGTGAGCACTCCCCCGCCTGCTTGCGGCACGAACACGGGCCCTGACGTCGTCGTCGGCGGCGTGATCGACGTGCTCAACGTCACCGCGAGCGGCGGTATCGACGCGGTCGCCCTCGGCACGGATGCGTGCAACCTCGGCACGGCGCTGGCGAACTGGATCCAGAACACGCCGGCGCACCCGGTCATCCGCCAGAACGTGTACCGCTACAAGGTGATCTCCGGCGCGGGCCGGTTGGAGCACATCGGCCTCTCGTGGCTCAAGAACTCGTTCGCGGCGGCGCAGAGCAACACGTGCTGCACGTGCCAGCCGGGCGGCGACGGCTCGCATCTGGGCGTCGGCTGCTCGGACGCGTACGGCGCTGGCCTCAACGGCGCGCAGTCCAATGCGGAGCCCAATCACCTCGTCAATGCGCACACCGGCGTGTTCACGTATCCGCCGCCGAACCCCGCCTTCAGCGGCCAGCTCGCGCGCCGTTGCCAGATGCAGACGAGCGAATTGGAAGCCACGGGTGGCGTCGGTGCGGCGCGCTACTTCGGCGAGTGTCACTACGTCACGGCCGACGACGCAGCGGCCGGCAATCAGAACAACAATGCTTCGTGGCGCGAAATGACGGTCACGGGCTCCGGCGACTTCACGCTGGGCCTGACGGGATCGACGCACCGTGAAGAGTCGGCGATCCGCATCTGGTCCGCGATGGAGAGCGGCGTCACGATCAACCCGGTGCAAGTCACCGGTGACGGTCTCGTGCTCGTCGGCTCCAAGGCCACGAGCCTCGGCGGCGGTCAATGGCACTACGAATACGCCGTGCAGAACATGAACTCCGACCGCAACGTCGGCTCGTTCTCCGTTCCCGTTCCGGCCGGCGCGACGGTCACGAACATCGGCTTCCACGACGTCAACTACCACAGCGGCGACGGCAACGGCTATGTGACCTTCAGCGGCACGGACTGGGTCGGCACGCTGTCGGGCGGAGCGATCACGTGGGCTTGCGAGACGCAGGCGGTGAACAACAACGCCAACGCGATCCGCTGGAGCTCGACCTACAACTTCCGCTTCGACACGAACACGCCGCCGCAGTCGGGCACGCTGACGTTCGGCATGTGGAAGCCGGGCGCGCCGGGCTTCATGACGACGAATGGCGACGTCCCGACCGGCAACAGCGCGTTCACGAGCTACTGCTTCGGCGACGGCACCGGCCTCGCCTGCCCGTGCGCCAACAGCGGAACGAGCGGCAACGGCTGCGCGAACTCGACGTTCTCCGCGGGCGCGAACTTGAACGCGTCGGGCAACGCGAGCGTCGCGTCCGACTCGGTCGTGCTCTCGGCGAGCAACATGACCGGCGCGATCGCGATCTTCTTCCAGGGCGGGTCGCAGCTCCCGGCGAGCGTTGTCGACGACGGCATCGGCTGCGTCGGCGGTCCGATCATTCGCCTGGGCAACAACACGGTCGGCGGAGCGGGCGCGATCTATCCCGATGTCGGTGACACGTCGGTCAGCGTGCGCGGAGCGATCCCCGGCGCGGGCGGGACGCTCTTCTACCAGTGCTTCTATCGCAACTCGGTCGCTGCGTTTTGCCCGCCGGCGACGAGCAATCGCACGAATGGTGTCCAGATCGTCTGGGCTCCTTGATATCGACGGGGCGGCGACGCTCATGAGCTGAGCGAAGTCGCGTCACGAGAACGCGAGGCTGAGCCGGTGCTCCGGTTCGGCCTCGCTCGTTTTCGGTTCGACTTCGACGGCTGCGTGCCGATCGCCGCGCGCGAGTCGAGGGAGGGCCCCGAACCGACGAAGTGCTTCGGCGCGCGCGCAAAGCGCGGTCCCAGCCTGAGTCGAGCTCGATTCATGTTCGCGGAATCAGCCTGACCCACGATCGACTGCCCACGATCCGCGAGTCCATGTGGGTGGTGTTCTTGTTGCGCGCCGCGCCGTTCCGGGCGGCTGGCGTCAGGCTCCGGCCGGACTCGGCCGCGGAAGTCAGAAGGACAGGCCCACGTTCGGCGAATCGAGCACTCGACGCGTCTGGAGGAACCCGACATACGACCCCAAGCCGAGCGCTCGCACCGCTAACATGGGAACCCACAGATCGTCCCGACCCCCCCCTCGAGAAGCTTCTCCGATGCGAACACCGATCACGCGCGCCCTTTCCACGGCGCTTTCCTGTCTGTCCCTCGCGGCCGTCGCCGCGGCTCAAGGTTCGGACGACTGCACGACGCCCACGGCGATCTCCGGCCTGGGCAGCTTCACCGTGAACACGGCTGGCGCGACGAACAGCGCGCAGCAGAGCGGCTTCTGTCCGACCGCCAACCTCGACGTTTGGTTCGCTTGGACCGCAACGACGACGAACTTCATCGCGATCGACACCTGCGGCGGCGTGAGCGTCGACTCGGTGGTCGCCGTGTATTCGGGTTCGACCTGCCCCGGCGCGGGAGCGTTGATCGCCTGCAACGACGACGCGTGCGGACTGCAGTCGTCCGTGACGATCAGTGCCGTGGCGGGAACGACATACATGATCCAGCTCGGCGCGTACGGTGCGAGCACGACCTACTCGGGAACCTTCAACATCGCGGTGACTGTTCCGCCGCCGCCGTGCGGCCCGAACACGGGCCCCGACGTCATCGTCGGCGGCGTGATCGACGTGCTGAACGTCACGGCCAGCGGCGGCATCGACGCCGTGGCGCTCGGCACGGATGCGTGCAACATGGGCACGGCGCTGGCGAACTGGATCCAGAACACGCCGGCCCACCCGGTCATCCGCCAAAACGTCTACCGCTACAAGGTGATCGCCGGCGCGGGCCAGCTAGAGCATGTGGGTCTCTCCTGGCTGAAGAACTCCTTCCAGTCGTTGCAGAGCAACACCTGCTGCACCTGCACGCCGGGTGGTGATGGATCGCATCTCGGCGTGGGCTGCTCGGATGCGTACGGCGCGGGCCTCAACGGCTCGCAGCCCAACGCGGAGCCCAATCACCTCGTCAACGCGCACACGGGCGTGTTCACCTATCCGCCGCCGAACCCCGCCTTCAGCGGCCAGCTCGCGCGCCGTTGCCAGATCCAGACGAGCGAATTGGAAGCCACGGGCGGCGTCGGTGCGGCGCGCTACTTCGGCGAGTGTCACTACGTCACGGCCGACGACGCAGCGGCCGGCAATCAGAACAACAATGCTTCGTGGCGCGAGATGACGGTCACCGGCAGCGGCGACTTCACCCTCGGGCTCACGGGCACGACACACCGCGAGGAGCAGGCGATCCGCATCTGGTCCGCGATGGAGAGCGGCGTCACGATCAACCCGGTGCAAGTCACCGGTGACGGGCTCGTGCTCGTGGGCTCGAAGGCCACGAGCCTCGGCGGCGGTCAATGGCACTACGAATACGCGGTGCAGAACATGAACGCCGATCGCAACGTCGGCTCGTTTTCCGTTCCCGTTCCGGCCGGCGCGACGGTCTCGAACATCGGCTTCCACGACGTCAACTACCACAGCGGCGACGGCAACGGCTATGTGACGTTCAGCGGCACGGACTGGGTCGGCACGCTGTCGGGCGGAGCGATCACGTGGGCTTGCGAGACGCAGGCGGTGAACAACAACGCCAACGCGATCCGCTGGAGCTCGACCTACAACTTCCGCTTCGACACGAACACGCCGCC
>JBGATX010000010.1:0-21113 GCA_044228975.1 Planctomycetota bacterium
GCAGCGGCGCGAGGCTGGTGCCCAGGCGCTCCATCTGATCGTCGAGCGCGAAGCCGCCGAGCTCGCGCACGGCGTTCATCAACGAGTACGCGTAGTGGTGGTAGTGGAACGGCCAGCCCGCGACGCGCGGATCCTCCAGCGGCAGGCCGGCGTGCAAGGCCGTCGCGTTGCCGATGTGGAACTGGATGTCGGTGTCCCACGCGCGCCACCACTGGCTCGCGGCGACGAGCTGGCTGCGCTCGACCGTGCAGAGGAGGATGGCGACGAGCGTCGCGTGCACCCACGGCGCGAGTGCACCGGAGTTCGCCGACGCGACGCGAGGCACGCGCTCTCTCGCGCGGCGTGAGAGCGTCCATGCGCCGAGCGCGCTCGCGAACGGCCAGGCGACGATGCCGCGCTCGAGTCCGCAGCTTGCGAGCGCGACGTACACGAGCGCGAGCAGCGCGAGCCCCAGCGCCCACGACATGCCGAACGTGAGCGGGACGTCGTCGCTCTCGCCGCGCGGCGCGCGCCACGCGCACCATCCCGCCGGCAGGATCAACGCGGCCGCGCAAACGAGGAACGCGAGCTCCTCGAGCGGCCGCGCGCCCCACAAGCACGGCCGTACGACGATCCACAGCGCGAGCGCGCTCCACGCGCCCGTGACCGTCGCGCTCGCCACGCCCGAAGGCCGCGGCTCGGGGGTGGAGACCGAGTGCATCGCTGGAACAGCGCCGAATCGAAGGCTCGGGGCCGCCGTGCGCGCGGTTATGCGCCGCGGGCGGGCGATGTGCAAGGGGAGCAAGGGGACGAGCTGCGATGAGCGCGCGCCACGCGCGCCGTTCCGACGCGCGCGCGTGCCCGCTAGACTTTGCGCAATGTCTTCCCGCATCCTTCGCGCGCGTCGCTCGCGCAACGTCGTCTCCGCGGGCGTCACCGCGGCGACGCTGATCGTCTCCCTCGCGTTCGCGCCGAAGCTGGGCGCGCGCTCCTTCCAGGATCCTGCCCCGGGCGCGACGCCCGAGGACGGACAAGCGCCCGCGGGCGAGGTCGTCGTCGACGAAGCGCAACGCTTCCAGATGTTCCTCGACCGCTACGGCGGTCGGGCCGGTCCGCTCGACGGCGCGATCGGACCGCAGGCGCACGTGCAGCTCCCCGAAGGCATGCTGCACTTCGGTCCCGCGGGCACGAAGCGCTGGCTCGAGGACAGCGAGAATCCGAGCTCGGAGAACGAGGTCGCGACGCTCCTTCCCGATCCGCGCGGCGACACGTCGTGGTTCGCGATCTTCGCGTTCGTCGGCGAGGGCTACGTCAAGGACGACGACAAGAACGAGCTCGACGCCGACGATCTCCTGAAGACGCTGCGCGAGGGCACCGCGGCCGGCAACGAGGAGCGCGAGCGTCGCGGCTGGGGCACGCTCGAGCTCGTCGGCTGGGAGAAGCCGCCGTTCTACGACGAGGTGACGAAGAACCTGACTTGGGCGACGCGCGTGCGCGACGACAAGGGCAACGAGTCGGTCAACTGGACGACGCGCCTGCTCGGCCGGCGCGGCTACATGCAGGTCGATCTCGTCGTCGGCCCCGACAAGCTGCAGAGCGCGCTGCCCGCGTTCACCGCGGTGATGAACACCTTCGAATACAAGGACGGCGAGCGCTACGCGAACTTCGTCGACGGCGACAAGGTCGCCGAGTACGGACTCGGCGCGTTGGTCGTCGGCGGAGCGGGCGTCGCGGCGGCGAAGCTCGGCATTCTCGCCAAGTTCTGGAAGGTGCTCTTGAAGGGCTGGAAGTTCGTGCTCTTCGGCGTCCTGGCCCTCGGCGCGAGCCTCAAGAACGTCTGGAAGAAGTTCTTCGGCCGCGATCCGAAGCTCGACGCGCGCTCCGGACCGAGCGGATGAGCGAGTTCGAGTCGCTGCTCCTGATCGTCGGCGCGATCTATCTGTCGGAGTGCGCGTGGTGGATCCCGCGCGACGCGATCGTGCTGCGCGCGTGGTGGGGCGGCGCGTGGTCTTGCCGCGCGGCGAACGTGATGCCGGGCGGAGGGAACGGCGCGTTGTGCGTGCTGCAACCCTTGCCCGGCGTCGGCAGCGCGTGCGTCGGAGCGGCGTGGACGGTCTCGTTGTCGGAGGAAGGCGTGCTCGGCTTCGCGTCGCAGTCGCTGCCGCCCGGACCGCGCGTCGCGCTGCTCGAAGCACGCTTCTTCGAGTGGAATGCACTGCCGCAGGTGAGCGCGCGCGACGCGACGGTGGACGTCGGAGGGCGTGCGTTCGCGCGCTGCGCATCACCCGCGGCGGCGATGGAGCTCGCGGCGCTGCTCGCGCGCTTGCAGAGCGCGAAGCCCAAGGCACGTCCGGCGTTGCTCGACGCGGAGGTCGCGCGCCAGTTCGATCTCGTCGCGCTGGCCGCGGCGCTCGGACATGCGGAGCGCGCGACGCGCGAGCTGCGCTGGCTCCAACCGCTGCTCTTCGGCTGGCTGTTCGTCGTCGTGCCGCTCGTGTGGCTGCAGGGCGAGCTGCTCCTGCGCTGGCCGATCCTCGTGGCGGGCTTCCTGGCGCTCGTGGCCTGGATCGCGCTGCGCAGCTGGCTCGCGGCGCGGGCATTGAAACTGACGGCGTGGAAGCACGCGCTGCTGAACTTCCTGTCGCCGCTCGCGGCGATGCGCGCGCGAGAGACGCTCTTGCGCGACGCGCTCGCGCTCTTCCACCCGCTCGCGGCGCTGAAGGTGTTGTGCGACGAGCGCGAGACCGCGCGCGTGCTCGCCGATGCGCTGCGCGATGCGGCGCACCCGTTCTGGCCGGAGTGTCCGCTCGAGGACGAGCGCGCGCGACGCACGGAGCGCGCATGGCGCGAGCGGATGCGCCGGGCGATCGCGGAGCTCGCGCCGGACGTCGCGCGCGCGGCCGCGACGCGACCTGCCGCCGAAGCGGATTCGCTGGCGTACTGCCCGCGTTGCCAGGAGCAGTTCCTGCGCATCGACCGCGCGTGCGCGCGCTGCGGCGAGCGGCCGCTCGTGTCGTTCTAGAATCCATTCCGACCCGAGACTCCCGCCGGCCGTCGCGCTGGGCAGGACGGCGTCAGCACACGAACCTCGACGTCGATCGCGGTTCGGCGGAGTCGCGACCGGTGGCGCGCGGCGAATCCGGAATTGCCGCCACCGTTGGCGAGAGCGAGCGTCTTCGTCGGTGTCATGTCGAAGTCGAGGCGTTCGTGGGCAGCGGTCTGGGTCCTCCTCTTGTGCGTGCTCGCGAGCGGCGCCGCGCGCACCGTGGCGTCCGCGGAGGACAAGCCGAAGCCGGACAAGCCGAAGACCGGAAAGGAGAAGGCCGATCCCGTCGCCGATCTGCGCGCGGAACGGCCCGAGACGCGCCGCGCCGCGGTCCGGCAGCTCGCGGAGCAGCGCACGCGCGCCAGCTGGCAGCTCGTGATCGGCGCGCTCGAGGATCGCGACTCGCAGGTCGCGGATGAAGCTCAATGGTGTCTGGGATCGATCGACGATCCCGTGCTGCTCGATGCTCTCTATGGAAGGAGCGGTCTGCGCGCCAAGGACCCGTGGGTGCGCGTGCGCGTCGCGGAGGCGTTCGGGCGCATGGCGAGCGCCGGCGGAAAGGGGATCGACGGGCTCGCGCTCGCGAAATCGATCGACGCGCGCGATGCGGAGGTCGCGCGGGCGTTGTTGTGGTCGCTCGAGCAGCAATTGCGCGCCAAGCGCCCGCTCGGAGACGTGAAGAAGCTCGCGGACGAAATCGAGCCGGTGTGGAAGGCGCGCGGGGATGCGGAGGTGCGCGGGAGAGCGCTCGTCGTGCTCGAGAGACTCGATCACTTCCGTGCGCGGCCGTTCGTGGTCGAGGCGCTCGCGGATCGCGATCCGAGGCTGCGTTGCGCGGGGTTGGAGGCGGTGCGCGCTTGGACGGAGGCGGAGCGCATCGAGATCGCGACGCGCGCGTTGATGGATGCGGAAGCGTCGGTGCGTTCGGCGGCCATCGGATTGTTGGAGGAGATGACGACACGCGAGGCGTTCCTGCAGCTCGTGCACCAGATGGAGATCGAGAAGCGCGAGCGGTTGAGGTGGAGGCTGCTCGCCCATCTGCGGAAGTGTTCGGGAGAGGACCACGGCTTCGACGCGAATGCGTGGCGCTCGTGGGCGGAGAAGGTGACGGGGGGCGTGGCGACGGGGACGGGGCCGCGCGCGCGGCCGGTCGGGGATACGCGGGTGCAGTTGGCGGGGCTCAACCTGATCTCGGACCGCGTGGTGTTCCTGATCGATTTCTCGGGGTCGACGTGGGACACGAAGGTCGGCGATCGGACGCGCAAGCAGGTGCTCGATCTGAAATTGAGGGAGGCGTTGGAGGCGTTGCCGGAGGGGACGCGGTTCAACGTGGTGCCGTACACGGGGGAGCCGATTCCGTGGGAGAAGGCGTTGGTGCCGGCGACGAAGGCGAATGTGGCGCGGGCGGTGGCGTGGTTCGAGCGGTGCAATGCGCGGGGGAGGGGGAATTACTTCGATGCGGTGTTGTTGGCGATGGGGGATCCGGAGGTGGATGCGGTTGTCGCGTTGACGGATGGGGTGCCGACGGGCGGGAGGCGGTGGAACATGGAGTTGATGGTGGAGTTGGTGGTGGAGAGGGATCGGTTTCGGCAGGTGGCGTTGGATTCGGTGTTGGTGGATGCGCCGAGGAGGAGGGTGAGGGAGTGGACGGAGTTGGCGGAGAGGACGGGGGGGAGGTGTGTGGAGGCGAAGTTAGAGTGAGGAGTGGGAGAGCTCTTGGAGCCGTGCTCCCAATCTGCTGGTGACGGTGGACGTGCGGCGCAAAGGAGGTGAAGAGCAAAGGCGTGATCGGGAGCAAGGGCACACACAAGCGTGCTAACGCATCGCTGACCCCGCGCAGCGTCGGGCCGCCGGGTCGCAGCGCGCGCTGCGCGCGGCGCTGCTCAACCGGCGACCCAACGCTGCGCGGGGTTCTGGGCGGAGTGAGGGGGCGGAGGCGGATGGAGGGCGCGCGGGCGATGGACGGGGAGGGGGAGGAGGTGTGCGCTGGGCGGTCGAGTGGCCTGAGTTCGTGCGTGGAGTTCGATGTGTGGTGACGCTTCAGTGCGTCTATGGCTGACGGATGGCCGCGCGCTTCTGTGGCGCCGCGCAAGATTCAGTGGTTGCGCGCTCTTGGCGGCCGCGCCCTTTCGGCGCGCCGAGCGCTTTCGGTTGGCGACCGCCGTTGGTTGGCTCGCGCATTCGGTTGTCTCGCCGGTTCGTTTGGCTGGCGCTTCTTGTTGGCGAGCGCTCCTGGTTGGCGCGCGCCTCCGGTCGGTTTGCGCGTCCGTTGGGCGAATGCGGCGAGCGTGTTGTTGCTCCGCTGCGCTCCGATTCGTGCTGCGGCTATGCGCGGCGGCGCAGGGTCCAGTATTGGAAGCGGCCTCGCGCTCTCGTTGCTCCGGGGAGATGGGCGAGCAGGCGCAGGAAGGAGCCCGCGAGCTTTGCGCCTCGTTGCGCTCCGGGGCCGAAGTTGCGTGTGCGGAATTCGATCTCGCCGGCCGGGGGCGCGGCGTGGGCGGAGTGGCGCGCTTGGATCTCGAGGCCGGCGTGTTGTACGAGCTGTTCGACGTCGGATGGGGCGAGCGATTCGAACGGGCCGATGTTCGGGTCGGGCGAGAGGACGTACTCGACTCCGCGCGGACCTGCGCGGCGGCTGCGCAGCCATTCGGCTTGATCGTGATAGGAGCGCGCGTTGACGAAGCCGAGCAACAGCAGGCCGTCGGGTTTGAGACAGCGGGCGCAGAGTTCGAGCAGCTCGCCGCGCGCGTCGGGTGCGAGGCTCTCGAGGCGGTAGAGACAGCTCACGATGTCGTAGGTCGCTGCCGGAGGCTGCGGCAGATTCGACGCGGATTGCGGGAGGCCGAAGACCTGCGCGTGCGGCACGACGCGTTGCGCCACGAACTCGCCGACCTCGCGCGTGCGCTCGACGATGTCGAAACGGAAGCCGGGGCGCTCGCGCGCGAGGCGCTCGGTGACGATGCCGGTGCACGGCAGGACGTCGAGCCAGCGCAGCGTGCGCTCGACGCCGTGGGCGGGCGCGGTGCGACCTTGCGGCACGAGCGCGTCGAGCGCTCCGACCAGCGCCTCCACTTCCCACTCGCGCGGCTTGTTGTGTCGCAGACCGTTCAACACGCGCGCTCGCTGGTAGATCGCGAGCAGATCGGCGGGCCAATCGCCTGGGTGCGTCGACGACGGGATCGGCCGCCCCGCGTAGTGATTGAAATGCGCGACCTGCGAGAGCGGGCGGCGCTTGGGTCCCTTGCGCGGCAGGAGCTTGGGCCAGCCCAGCGCGAGCACGGCGACGACGAGACGATCCTCGGGCAGACCCACCGCCTCGCGCACGCGCTCGCGGTCGCCCATCTGCGTGATCCAGAACGTGCCGAGGCCGAGCACGTGCGCCGCGAGGCTCATGTTCTGGATCGCCGCGCTCGCCGATTGGATGTTGGCCCAGTTCTCCTCGGAGAACTCGCGGCCGTAGGCGACGACGATGTTCACCGGCGCGTTGCCCATCTGCAGCGAGAGCTCGGCGAGCTTCGCATTCAATGCCGGATCGTCGACCGCGACGAAATCCCACATCTGATAGTTGCACGAGCTCGGCGCCCAGATCGCCGCGTGCAGCACCTGCTTCACGAGCTCGCGCGGCACCGGATCGCTCTTGAAGCGCCGCACGGAACGCCGCGAGTAGAGCGCACTCCAGAAATCGACCGCCGGCGTCGGCCCGGGAGCCTGTCCCTCGTCGACCTCGTCGCTCGCTCCGCGCGCCGCATCGCCCGCGGGCGTCTCGGGGATGCCGCCCGCGCGCTCGGCGCTCGCGCCGGAACGCGCGAGCGACTCATCGGGCGTGCGTGCGGAATCCGGAGACGAATCAGGCATCGGCGCGGCGCGTTCGACGCGGCAGTCTAGCGGAGCGCGCCACCGACTCCGAAGATCCGGGAACGAGTTCCCGATGACTGCGGGAGCGGTCGGAGCGCGCAGGGGCGGTGAGCGCTGCGCGCCGAGGGCCGATGCGTCCCACGGCGCGCTTCTCTCCCGCGTTGGTCAGCGCGCGTCCGCGATCGCGCGCGCCGTCGGTTCGTCGGCGGGCGAGACGTGCCAGTGAACGAGACGGAAGCCCGCGTCGGTCCAGCGCACGATCGAGGTCGAGCGGTAGTGCCGCACTCCGCCCTTCACGCCGCGCGAGCGTTCGAGCTCGAGCACGACGCACGAGAGGTCGGGAGAGCCGCAGTCGGCCTGGCTGCGTTGGATCGTCGTGCTCCACTCCGGGCCGCCGTCGCGCGAGGCGCGTGCGAGCTGCGCGAGCAGTGCGCGCGTCTCCTCGAGGTTGCGCGCGGACACGGGCAGACCGTTCGCGTCGACGAGGTACACGCTCGGGCTGGCGAAGGCCGGGCTCTTGCTGTTCTCGCCGCTGGAATCGACGAGCGCCGCGGCCTTTTCGGCATCGCCGCTGTCGATGGCCTTGAAGAGCGCGCGGTGCATCTCGAGCACGGCGCCGGGGCCGAACGCGGGAGCGGCGGGGCGCGCGGCGAGGAGCGTGACGGCGAGAGCGGCAGCGGCAGAAACGGCGAGGAGCGAGAGGGGGCGCATCGTGGACCTCCGAAGGATGGGCGTGTGACGGCGAGCGTGGATCGTTCGCGACGCTCGAACGCGCGACCGGCGCGCGGCTCCAGAAACGCCGCACGCGCACGGCCCGACGAGCGGGACGTGCGCGTGTTAGCGACGAAGATCGTGCGTGGAGAGTTCAGCGAGCGCTGCCGGCCGCCGCACCCGCGGCCGGTGCCGCCGCCACGGCCTCCATCGGATTGCCGTCGATGTCGAGCTCGACGACCTCGCCGTAGCCGAGCTCGTTCAGGCCCGGGAGGATCTTCGCCTTGTCGCCGACGACGACGATGAGCATGCGATCGGGGTGGATCCACTTCTGCGCGAGCGGCTTCGTGTCGGATGCCTTCATCTTCGCGAGCTCGCGCAAGCGGCACGCGGCGAAGTCGTCGGGCCAGCCGTACAGGCTCACATTGCTCAAGTATCCGAGCAATGCACCGGTCGACTCGTACTGGCGCGTCGCGGCCTGGGTCAGTGATTCCTGCGCGAAAGTCATCTCCTCGTCGCGCAGACCGTCGCGGATCGCGTTGAGCTCCTTCATGAACTCGACCACCGATTCCTTCGTGACGTCGGTCTTCACGCCGGCGGAGGCGACGAACGCACCCGGATCGAGCGAGAGCTCGAAGGCCGAGCGCGCGCCGTAGGTGTAGCCGTGCGCTTCGCGCAGGTTGAGGTTGATGCGGCTCGAGAAGCTGCCGCCGAGGACGTAATTGAGGACTTCGAGCGGGTACTGGTCCGCGTCGCTCGCCGCGAGGCCCATGTGGCCGATGCGGATCTCCGACTGCGCGGCGCCCGGCTTGTCGACGAGGTAGACGCGCGTCTTCCACGTCGCGACCGGCGCGTCGGCCTTGCGCGCGGACGCGGCGACGGTGCCCGAGGAACGCCACGACTTCACGAGCGGCGCGCACAGGCTCTTCACGCCCGCCGCGTCGCGTCCGCCGACGTGCACGAGACGTCCGCCCTGCGGCGTCACGTGCTCCTTCCAGAAGCGGCGCACGTCGTCGACCGTGAGCTTGCTCACGGTGTCGCGCGTTCCGCTCGCCGGCGAACCCTGCACGCGGCCGGCGCCGAAGAGCAGCTTCTTGAAGACGTAGCTCGCGACGCGCGGCACGCTGTCGCCGCGCGTGTCGATCGAGACGAGCGTCTCCGACTTCACGCGCGCGAAATCCTCGGGCGCGAAGCGCGGCGTCAAGATCACGTCGCCGAGCAGCGCCAGCGCCGCGTCGAGGTGCTTGTCGAGGCACGAGACCGAGAAGCTCATCTCGTCCTCGTCGACGCCCACGTTGAGACTGGCGCCGAGGCGGTCGAGCTCCTGCTGCATGGCGATCGTCGAGAGCTTCTGCGTGCCTTCGTTGAGCATGCGCGCCGTGATCGACGCGAGACCGAGCTGCGCGCGCGACTCGAAGCGCCGTCCGGCGGGCACGGAGATGCTCACGGTGGTGAGCGGGAGCTCGCTCCACTTCGAGCCCGTGACGGAGATCCCGTTCTCGAGCTTGTCGTGCCACACGTTCGGCGAGCGGAACGCGATCGGCGCGCTCGCCGAAGGCTTCTTGGTGCGATCGAGGTCGGCCGGCGCCTGCGCGGCGGCGAACTTCGGAGCCTCGCGCACCGGCGGAGCGGCGACCTCGAGGTTCAGCGGCTTCTCCCTGCTCGTGATCTCGGCCGCGAGCGGCGACGCGGCGAGCTCCTTCTTGCCCTTGGGCACGGTCGAGAGCGCGAGGCTCGGGCGATCGATGACGTACTGCTTCAGCACGCGGTTCACGTCGGCCGGCGTCACGGCGAGGTGCGCGGCGACGATCTTCTTGTGGTACTCGGGATCGCCCGTCATGCAGTTGGCGGCCGCGAGCTGGTTCGTGCGCGTGCCGACGGTCTCGAGACGGCGCACGAAGCGCGATTCGTAGACCGTCTTGACGCGCTCGAGCGCCTGCGCGTCGACGCCGTCCTGCGCGAGCTTGGCGAGCAGCGCGCGCGTCTTCTGCTCGAGCGTGTCGAGCGTCACGCCGGGCTTGACGCGCAGCGTGATGCGGAACGTGCCGGCGAGCTCCTGCGAATCCTGTTGCGCGCTGACTTCGCTCGCGAGCTCCTGGTCGATCGTGAGCGCCTTGTCGAGCACGGCCGTCTTGTTGGCCGCGAGGATCGAGGCGAGCATGTCGAGCGCCGCGTCGTCGGCGTGATAGGACTGCACGGTCGGCCAGACGAGCTCGAGCTGCGGCAGCTTGATCTTGTCCTCGATGACGAGGCGCTTGGACTGCTCGAGCTTCGTCGGACGCGGCGCCGGCACGGCGACGTCGGGACCGACGGGCAGCGAGCCGAAGTAGCGCTCGACGAGGCGCTTCACGTCGTCGAACTTGACGTCTCCGCCGATCGCGAGCGTGGCGTTGTTCGGTCCGTACCAGCGCGAGAAGAAGTTCTTGACGTCGTCGAGCGTCGCCGCGCTCAAGTCCTCCTGCGAGCCGATCGTGATCCACGAATAGGGATGATCGGGCGGGTAGAGCGCGGCACAGATCGCGCCTTCGGACTGTCCGTACGGCCGGTTTTCGTAGTTCTGGCGGCGCTCGTTCTTCACCACGTCGCGCTGGTTGTCGAGCTTCGCCTGCGTGATCGCCGGCAGCAGGAAGCCCATGCGATCCGACTCGAGCCACAGCGCGAGCTCGAGCTGATTGGCGGGCAGCGTCTCGAAGTAGTTCGTCCGATCCGTGTTCGTCGAGCCGTTGAGCGTGCCGCCCGCGCCCTGCACCAGCTTGAAGTGCTGATCGTCGCCGACGTGCTGCGAGCCCTGGAAGAGCATGTGCTCGAAGAGGTGCGCGAAGCCCGAGCGCTTCGGTTCCTCGCGCGCGCTGCCGACGTGGTAGTAGACGTAGACGGCGACGACGGGATCGGAGTGATCCTCGTGCACCACGACCTGCAGGCCGTTCTCGAGCGTGAACTTCTGATTGGGGATCGAGAGCTCTTGCGGCGCGGCGGAAGCGCCGAGCGCGAGCAGCGACAAGGGGACGAACATCGGGATCACCTCGGACTCTGGGGGGGACGACGGACGATCCGCAGAGCTTATCGAGGCTCGCTGCGCGCGCGGCGCGGGAACATGGCTCTTACGGCTCCGCGCAGCTATCCTCCGCCGCGATCGAGCGCGCACGCACCGTGTGTGCGGCGCGTGCTGTCCCCCGCCTCGAGCTTCGCTCGGCAATTCGAAGAGGAATCGCGCGTGCGCCAACGGATCCGGACGTCGTTTCTCGCGTGTTTCGCGCTCGCCGCGCAGCTCCACGCGCAAGCTCCCACGCGCCCGGATGCGCACCTCGGCCACCCGCTCGCGGCGGATGACGTGCTGCCCGATTGGAACGAGGTGCGCGGCTACTTCGAGAAGCTCGATCGCGAGAGCGCGCGCGTGCTCGTGCAGAAGGTCGGCACGACGACGGAAGGCCGCGACTTCGTGCTGGCGGTGATCTCCAGCGAGGCGAACCTCGCGCGTCTCGACGAGATCAAGCGCACGGCGGCGCTGCTGCACGACCCGCGCACGGCGGACGCGGCCGCGCGTGAGACGGCTCTCGCGCAGGGCCGCGTGCTCGTCTTCGTCTCGTGCGCGATGCACGCGACCGAGTGCGCCGCTCCGCAGTTTTCGATGCAGTTCGCCTGGGAGCTCGCGACGAGCGACGCGGAGCCCTGGCGCAGCGCGCGCGAGAACTGCGTCGTGCTGCTCGCGCCGAGCCTGAACCCCGACGGTCTCGACCACGTCGTCGAGTGGTACAGGAAGACCGTCGGCACGCCGTATGAAACGGCAGAGCTGCCCGAGCTCTACCAGCGCTACGCCGGCCACGACAACAACCGCGACTGGTTCGCGCTAGCGCTGCGCGAGACGCGCATCGTGACCGAGCTGCTCTACTCGACCTGGCATCCGCAGGTGTACTGGGACGTGCACCAGCAGGGCTCGAAGGCCGAGCGCCTGTTCGTTCCGCCGTTCCGCGATCCGCTCGATCCGAACATCGATCCGGCCATCGTGTGCGGCATGAACCTGCTCGGCACGCGCGCGCAAGCCGATCTCACGCGCGAGGGGCGCAAGGGCGTCGCGACCGGCGGCACGTTCGACATGTGGTGGAACGGCGGCAATCGCAACGTGCCCGTGCGCCACAACATGGTCGGCCTGCTCACCGAGGCGGCGTCGTGTCGCCTCGCGTCGCCGATCTATCTGCAACCCTCCGAGCTGCGCGGTCCGGGCGGAGCGAAGACGTACACCGCGTCGAACTCCTTCCCCGCGCCGTGGCCGGGCGGCTGGTGGCGACTCGCGGACATCGTCGACTACGAGCTCGCGTTCGCGCGCTCCTTGCTCGGCAGCTTGTCGCGCGAGCGGCGCTTCTGGCTCGAGACGCAGCTCGCGGCGACGCAGCGCACGCTCGACGGCGACGTGCCCGGGATGCCGCATGCGTGGATCGTGCCGTCGTGGAATGCCGATCGCGGAGCCGCGGCGAGGCTCGCCGACGTGCTGCTCGCGAGCGGTGTCGAGATCGGCGCGTGCATCGAGCCGTTCGCCGCCGGCGGGCGCAAGTTCCCGAGCGGCTCGCTCGTGATCTCCGCGCGGCAGCCCTACGCGCGGCACGTGAAGGACCTCTTCGACGCGCAGGACTATCCCGCGGGCGATCCGCCGTACGACGTCGCGGGTTGGACGCTGCCGACGCTGTTCGGTCTCGAAACGGCGGAGTTGCGCGGCGACTTCGAAGCGCGCATCGAGTCCGTGCGCTCCGTCGCCGACGCGCGCGCGGCGTTCGCGCGCGGACCGGAGCTGCCGGTGCGCGAGGGCGAGCTCTGCATGTGCGACAGCGACGCGTGGAAGCACGTGTTCGCGCGGCTCGAGCAGGGAGAGACGTTGACGGTCTCGCCGGACGGCTCGGGAACGTTCGCGACGAAAGCGCGCGCGACCTCGTCGGGTTCGCCCTCGTCCTCGCGCGCGGCCGAGTGGAGCTTCGAGAAGCAGCCGCGCATCGGCCTGTACGCGCCCTGGAGTGGCAGTCTCGACGAAGGCTGGACGCGCTGGGTGTTCGACGAGTTCGGCGTGCGCTACTCGCGCGTGCGCAACGAGGCGTTGCGCGCGGGGAATCTGCGCCAGGCCTTCGACGTGATCGTGCTGCCGAGCGTCGGGCAGGAGGAGCTGGAGCACGGCCGCGAGGATGGCAGCGTGTTCGACGAGCTCACCGGCGGACTCGCGCCCGAAGGATCGACGGCGATCGACGCCTTCGTGAAGGAAGGCGGGACGCTGATCGCGATCGGCAGCTCGTGCGCGTGGGCGACGAGCTCGCTGTCGCTTCCCGTGGTCGACGTCACGGCGGGCGCCGAGGCGAAGGAGTTCAGCTGCCCGGGCAGCGTCCTGCGCACCGTGCCCGAGACTCACGTGTTCACCCAAGGGCTCTCCGAATCCGTGGCGGTCTTCGGCGCGGGGCCGGAGGCGTTGCGCGCCATGACCGACAAGGAGCGCGAAGCGGCGCATGCGTCGACGAGCGCGGTCGAGGTGCTGCTGCGCTACGCGCCGGCCCGCACGTTGATCTCGGGCTACCTCGCTCACGGCGAGGTGATCGCGGGCCAGGCGGCGTGGATACGCGTGCCGCACGGCGAGGGTCGCGTGCACCTGTTCGGCTTCCGGCCGAACTACCGCAGCTGGTCGCACGCGGCGTTTCAGCTGCTCTTTCGCGCGCTGCTCTTCGACGGGCGCGAGCGGTGAGGAGCGCGGCGATGAGAACGAGATTCGTGATGCTGGCGGTGCTCTGCGGTGCGGTGTCCTGTCGCGTCGAGCACGGATTGGATCGACCGCCGGCCGGCGCGGCCGCGACGGTTGCTCCGCGCGTGCAGGTGAAGCAGGTCTTCGATCCCAAGAGCGGGCGCTTGTTGCACGAGTGGTCGCAGCTCACCTACGTCGATCACCGGCCGATCAAGGACGGCGTGGAGACGAAGTACTCGGAGAACGGCAGCAAGGCGTGGGAGGGCTCGTGGAAGAACGGCAAGAAGAGCGGGACCTGGCGCTTCTTCTATGCCGACGGGCAGATCAAGTCGCAGACGACGTTCGGCGGACCGCGGCAGCTCGCGACGATGACGTTCTGGCATCCGAATGGTCAGGTGTCGTTGCAGGGGCCGGCGATCGATGGAGTGAGGCAGGGACGCTGGCGCATCTGGCACAAGGACGGGACGCTCGCGGAGGAAGGCGACTTCGTCGGGAGCGTGCGCGAAGGACCGTGGAAGGTGTACAGCGATGACGGCAAGTTCGTGACCGAGGTCGTGTACTCGAAGAACTTGCGCATCGCCTCCGGCGCTCCGCAGCCTTGCGAGCCGGTGACGTCGGTTCCGCGTCCTCCCGACGAACTCCCTTTGCCGACTCAGGCGCCGAATCCGCCGCGCTGATCCCTCGCGAGCGAGCCGTCCGATTCATCGACGCTGCGTCGAACGGCCGTCGGTCCTTGACGCGCTCGCGTCGTACTCGCCATCGTCACGCGTCCGCATCCCCGCGGACTCCTTTCCTTTCCCCACGGAGGAGACATGGCCCCCCTTTCGTCGCCGGCGATCCACGTGATCGCCGCGTGTGCTTCGTTCGTTTCCATCGCGACCGCCCAGAACCTCGAGATCCACTGCATCGATGTCGGCTGGGGCAGCTCCGTCTTCGTGCGCGGACCCGACGGCACGACGGTGCTGCTCGAGGCCGGAGACACGGGCAAAGGGACGTCGCGAGTCGTGCCCTACCTGCAATCGATCGGCGCGACCGCCGCTCAAGGCATCGATTACACGATCGTCGGCCACCAGCACTGCGATCACCTCGGCGGCATGGACGAGGTCGTGTCGGCCGGCTACGACGTGCTCGTCGACAATTTCTACAACGGCTCGACGAACAGCTCGAGCTGCGTCACGCAGTGGAACGCCGCCGCGTCGGGAACGAGTGGCGGCGCACCCGTCGCGATGCCGGTCGGTTTGCAGATCCCGCTCGGCAACGGCGCGCGGCTCACGTGCGTCGCGCGCCACGGCTCGATCCTCGGCGGGCAAACCGTCGCGGTCTCCGACGAGAACGTCGCTCGGTCGCGATCCTGATCCAGTACGGCGGCTTCGACTACCTGTGGGCCAGCGATCTCGGCGGCGGATCGGGCGACGGCGCGTGCACGGGTCGCTCGACCTCGCAGACCGACGCCGAGACGCGCGTCATCCAGGCCATCTCGCCGGGCGGCGCGGCGCCGCTGATCTCCGCCGGCGGCATCGACGTGCTGCACGTCAACCACCACGGGAGCGAGAGCAGCACGAACAGCAACTGGATGAACCTGTCGCGCCCGTCGGTGGCGTTGATCTCGACCGGCGCGGGCCAGTCGAGCTCGTTCCAGCTTCCGCGCGTCGACGTGGTCGAGCACGTGCTCCTCGCGCAGTCGACTGCGTGCGTCGACGCCCCGGCGTGTCTCGTGCTCCAGACCGAGGAAGGCTCGCCTGCGGGCAGCCTCACGAGCTTCGCGGGCTTCTGCGTCGGCGACATCGTCGTTTCGACCGACGGTTCGCAGACGTTCACCGTCAGCGCCAACGGCCAGGTGACGCAGGGTCCCAACGAGGTTGCCGCCGCCGGACTGCCGACGACGGTCGGCCTCGACGATGCGGGCGGCGCGCCCGACACGACGCCACCCGCGGCACCCGTGGGCCTCGTCGCGACCGGCGGCAACGCGCGCGTCGATCTCGCCTGGAGCCCGAACGCCGAGGTCGATCTGCGCGGGTACGACGTGCGGCGCGCGACGAGCTCGGGCGGTCCGTACACGACGATCAACACCGCGCCGATCACGGCGACGAGCTTCGCCGACACCGGCCGCACGAACGGGGTCACGTACTTCTACGTCGTGACGGCGTCCGATCAGGCTGGCAATGTGTCGGCCCAGAGCGTGCAGGTCTCGGCGACGCCGCAGGCCCCGCCGGTCCCGAGCGGACCGCCGTGGATCAACGAGCTGCACTACGACAACAACGGCACCGACACGAACGAGTTCGTCGAGATCGCCGGGCCGGCGAACACGAACCTCGCGGGTTGGCGTCTCGTCGGCTACGACGGCTCGAGCCGCAGCGTGTACAAGACGGTCACGCTCAGCGGCACGCTCGCCTCGACGCAGAACGGCTTCGGCGTGCGCTCCTTCGCGTTCAGCGCCTTGCAGAACGGTTCGCCAGACGGCATCGCGCTGGTGGATGCGGCCGGCGTGGTCGTGCAGTTCCTGAGCTACGAAGGCTCGTTCACGGCGCTCGACGGCCCCGCGGCCGGCCTCGTCGCGAGCGACATCGGCGTGAGCGAGACGTCGACCACTCCCGCGGGACGATCGCTGCGGTTGGCAGGCTCCGGTTGCCGGTACGCAGACTTCGCCTGGCAAGCCGCGGCGGCGCAGAGCTCGGGAGCGATCAACGCCGGCCAGATCTTCGCGGGCGGTTGTCCGTAGCCCGGCGGAAGCGCGAGCGCGCGCCGCGCGAGGAGGCGCGCGCTCCTACGCGCCACGCGCACCGCGTGGTGCGACGACCAGCGCTACGCCGAGGAGGATCGTGGCGCTGCCGGCGATCGTCCAGGGCGAGAGAGGCTCGCCGCGCACGAAAGCGCCGAGGGTCAGTGCGATCGCGGGAGTGACGTAGGCGATGAGCGAGAGCGTGCTCGCTCGCGTGCGGCGCAGGAGCCAGAAGTAGAGGCCGAAGGCGAGCGCGGTGCCGATCAGGGCGAGGTAGAGCACGCTCGCGACGGCGCTCACGGTCCATTCGGATCGGGCGTGGCGTTCCTCGAGCAGCGCGAACGTGCCGAGGATCGCGGCGCCGAGCCACATCGCGTCGCGATTGAGCAGGACGGAGCTCACTCCTTTTCCGTGGCGCTTGAGCAGCGTGGTGCCGATCGCCGAGACGAACGGCGAGAGCAGCACGACGGCGCCGGAGGGCACGGCGTCGACGCCGAGATCGCGCAGCGTCGTGGCGAAGAGCAGCGCGACTCCGCCGAAGCCCACGACGAAGCCGAGCAGCTGACGCGCGACGAGGCGCTCGCCCTGCAGGAAGAAGTGTCCGGCGGCGGCCATCAGCATCGGGAAGACCGACCAGAGCACGGCCACGAGTCCCGACGGCAGGCGCAGCTCGCCGCTCGGGAGCTTCGCTTCGCTCCAGTAGACGATCGCGTACGACGCGCCGAAGTTGAACACGCCCACGGCGGCGACCAGCCACAGTGGCGGACGGACTCCGCCTTCGCCGCGCGAAAGACGCGGCGCGAGCAGCGTCATCGTCAGCGCGGCGAGCCCGAAGCGCGCGGTGGCGGACGTGAACGGCGGCAGATCCTTCATTCCGCCCGCGATCACGACCCACGTGCTGCCCCAGATGGCGCACAGGAGCGCGATCCAGAGCGCGACGGCGAGCGGTTTCAGTGCGGGCTGCGAGGCCATGCGAGCGCGGAACGCTCGCGAGCGGGCGACGAAGCGCGTGCTCGCGAAGGGCGCGGAGTCTACGCTGCGCGCCGGAGGTCGTGTGCGTGATCCTGCTCCGCCTGCAGCTCTCGTTCCTCGCCGTCGCGCTCGCGTTCGTCGCGTGTCGCACGGCTCCCGTGTTGCCCAAGCTCCCCGCGGGCGTCGAAGCGCGTTCGTTGCTCGGCGAGGCGCTGATCCAGATTCCGCCGGGCGACACGGAGCTCGCGCGGCGCGAGCACGATCTCGAACTTGCGCAAGCGAACTGGAAGGAGCATCCCGAGGATCCGGCGGCGTGGATCTGGTTCGGCCGGCGCCTGGCCTATCTCGGACGGTTCCGCGACGCCGTCGCGCTCTACACGCAGGCGCTCGAGCGTTTCCCCGACGATCCGCGCCTCTTGCGCCATCGCGGACACCGCTGGATCACGTTGCGGCGTCTCGAGGAAGCGCAAGCGGATCTCGAGCGCGCGGCGGAACTCTGCCGAACCTGGCCCGACGAGCCGGAGCTCGCGGGCACGCCCGATCCCAAGGGCGTCGTGCGCGACACGCTGCATCGCAACGTGCACTACCACCTCGCGCTCGCGCGCTTCCTGCGCGGCGAGTTCGCGACGTCGCTCGAGTCGTGGAAGGAGGCGCTGGCGCTCGCGCCGGACGCCGAATCGCGCGCGGCCGTGCTGGCGTGGACGAGCGCGACGTTGCTGCGCCTGGGACGGGCGAACGAGCTCCCCGCGCTGCTGCGCGACCTCGATGCGCAGGCGCCGGTGAGCGAGAACCGCGCGTACCAGCGCCTCTGTCTCTTCTACCGCGGCGATCTCGGCTACGACGCGCTGCTCGCCGACGCGCGGCCGAGCGGCAAGAGCACGAGCGACGCCGCGACGATCGGTTTCGCGTTGGGAAACTGGCAGCTCTCGCGGGGCGAGGTGCTGCGCGCGGACGAGCTCTTCCAGAACGTCCGCGAATCGGCGAGCTGGCCCGCGTTCGGTGTCATCGCCGCCGAGGCGGAGCTCGCGCGGATGCGCGGGCCGCGCTGAACGAACCGAGGCCACGACGATGAGCGCCGATTCAACCGCGAGGACGATCGTGATCACGGGCTGCACGCGCGGCATCGGACGCGCGTTGACCGAGGAGTTCCTCCGCGGCGGACAGCGCGTCGCGGGTTGCGGGCGCAATGCCGCGGAGCTCGCGCAGCTGCGCAAGATCCATCCCGCGCAGCTCTTCCACGTCGTCGACGTGCGCGAGGACGCCGCCGTCGAACGCTGGGCGCGCGAGGTGCTCGCCGCGCGCGGCGCGCCGGATCTGATCGTCAACAACGCCGCGTTGATCAACCGCAACGCGCCGCTGTGGAAAGTGCCCGCGAGCGAGTTCTCCGACGTCGTCGACGTCAACGTGAAGGGCGTCGCAAGCGTCGTGCGCCACTTCGTGCCCGCGATGATCGCGCGCGGGAGCGGCGTGATCGTGAACATGTCGAGCGGCTGGGGTCGTTCGACCGACGCCGAGGTCGCGCCCTACTGCGCGACGAAGTTCGCCGTCGAAGGCCTGAGCCGCGCGCTCGCGCAGGAGCTGCCGCAAGGCCTCGCGTGCGTCGCGTTGAGCCCGGGTGTCGTCGACACGGACATGCTGCGCAGCTGCATGGGCGGCAATGCATCGAGCGCTCAGTCGCCCGAGGCCTGGGCGAAGCGCGCGGCGCCGTACCTGCTCGGTCTCGGCGCGCGCGAGAACGGCAAGTCGCTCACGTTCTCCGGTTGAGCCAGGAGAAACGTGAAGGGGACGCGCTCCTGAACGCGTCCCCTTCGGAGAGTCCAAGGCGCCTCGCCCCGCCGCTGGGTGGGTGGGATGGGGCGCGACGAGACGAGGCAGCCTCGGAGTTCTCGGGAGGAACCCTAACGGATGCCGAACGGAATTGTCGAGGGCTCCCAGGGTGTGTTCGCTCCAAGCCCTTGCCAGGAATGGAGCTGAGGCCTGCGGCGAGAGCGAGGCGGGAGGTCGGCCCCTGCGCCTCACCACGACTCCAGGCCGCGTCCGGGCGCGGACGTCCCGATGCCGCGGTGGGTCGGACACGGTTCCGGGGCCCACGACGCAACGCGCTGGGGCGGGTTGGCCTTGTACTGGTCCAGCGATGCACGACACCCCGCTCAGCCCCGGCGACGCGCGACTCGCGGCGCTGCTCGCGCAGCGCGAGTGGGTGCGGCGTCTCGCTCGCGGGCTCGTCGCGGACGTGCATGCGGCGGATGATCTCGCGCAGCAGGCGTTGACGAGCGCGCTCACGCGTCCGCCGCGACATGCGTCGAACTTGCGCTCGTGGTTGGGGCGGCTCGTGCGGTCCCGTGCGCGCGATGCGGCACGCGCGGACTCGCGTCGCCTTCGTCGTGAAGTCGAAGCGTCGCGGAGCGCGCGGGACGCGCATGAGTCGGGGCCGACTCCCGAGGCAGCGCTCGAGCGTGCGGAGCTCGTGCAGCAGCTCGCGACGATCGTCGTCGGCTTGCGCGAGCCGTATCGGAGCGCGCTCGTGCTCGTGTACTTCGAGGGGCTGACGCCGCTCGCGGCAGCGCAGCGCTTGCAGCTCAACGAATCGACGTTGCGCACGCACGTGAAGCGCGGGCTCGAGCTCGTGCGCGAGGAGCTCGATCGTGCGCATCGCGGCCGATGCGATGCGTGGCTCGCGGGAATCGGCGTGTTCGCGCTCGAGCGCTCGTCGCGTGGAGTCTTGGCGTCGAGCACGATCGGCATGGGAACCGCGGTGGCGGTCGGAGGTGGACTCGTGAAGTGGAAAGTCGCCGTGGCGGCCGTTCTCGTGCTCGCGTTGGGTGCGTTCCTCGTCGCGCGCCGCCCGTCGGGGCCATCGCGCGGAGCCGAGCTCGTTGCGCAGCCCGATGCGCAGCTCCAACTCTCGGACACGCCGACCCTGCCCGTGATCGAGCCTTCGACGCGCACGGCGTTGCAGGAGACGAACGTGGCGCCCGTGCCGAGCGCGGTGGCGAATTCGACGCGACTCGAGGTCGACGTCGTGTGGCAACGCGACGGATCGCCAGCGACGGGGATCGCCGTGCTCGCGACGCGCTGGAACGAGAGCCGTCGCACGCAGAATCAAGAGCGCCTCACCGACGAGCGCGGTCGCGCTTCGTTCGAAGGCTTCACGCCGGGGAAATGCGTCGTCTTCGGCGACCGCGGCGGGCGCGAGGAGGTCGAGCTCGTCGCCGGAGCGACGGCGCACGCGAGGCTGGAAATCCCGAAAGGAATCACTGCCGCCGGACGCGTCGAGCTCCCCGACGGATCGCCGGTGGCCGGCGCGGAGATCTTCGGCGACCGGTCCGGCGTCTTCTGGCCCGCGCATCCGCTCGGTCGCAGCGATGCGAGCGGGCGCTTCGAGCTGCGCGATCTCGAAGCAGAGCCCTCGACGTCGATCTGGGCGCGGGATCGTTCCCGCGCGCCTTCGCAGGCGGTGAACTTGCGCAGCGATGGCGAGGATGAGCGCGACATCGTGCTCACGTTGCTCGGTGAGGGCGGGAGCGTGAGCGTGCACGTCGTCGATCCGGCGGGAGCGAACGTGGCGCGGGCGCGCGTGCGGATCGGACCGGCGCGGCCGTACTCCGTGCAACTCGTGAACGGCCGGCACGGCTCGATGACTCCTGCGCTCAGCGCGACCACCGACGACGAAGGGCGCTGCTCGTTCCAGGGCATCGCGCTCGGTGCGCAGGAAGTGCAGGTCGCCGCGGACGGCTTTCCCGATCGACTCGCGCAGGTCGACGTGCACGCGGGTGCGAGCGCGACGTTGGAGCTGACGCTCGAGCGCGGTGCGCGACTCAGCGGTCGCGTGATCGATGCGGACGGAGCTCCCGCTGGCGATGTGAAGGTCCAGACGAGTCAGTGGTCGCGGCCCGGATATTCGAGGGTGACCACGGATGCGTTGGGGTGCTTCACGATCGACGAGTTGCCATCGGGCACGCTCGCGATCTCTGCCGATGGCGAGGCGCGCGGGCGCCGGCACGGCGAAGTCGCGTTGCACGCGGGGGAGGAGGCGCACGTCGAACTCGCGCTCGAGCGCGGGAACGTCGTCGAAGGGCGCGTGCTCGATGCCAAGGATCAGTCACTCGCGGGCTGGC
>JBGATX010000010.1:21162-66454 GCA_044228975.1 Planctomycetota bacterium
TCACGGCGACGCGCAGGTGCGTGAGGTGATGCAGTGGGTCGAGGGCAAGCACACGCGCACGGATGCGGATGGAAAGTTCGTGTTCGTCAACGTGCCGGGGGTGCGCGTGCGAGTCGAGGTGCGTGCGCCGGACGTGAAGTCCTATGGTCAGCCGCTTGCCATGCTGGACGAGATTCAGGTGCCGGCACGCGATCTGGTCCTGCGCGTCGATCCGAGTGCGTCACCGTCAGGTTGGATTGCGGGTGTGATCGCGGATGAGGACGGGCGGCCGCTCGGCGATGTGCCGATTTGGGCGACGGTGGCGAGCGGGGGAGAGGGTCAGTTGGTCAGCGGCGTGCGCACGGAGCGCGAGAGCGGGCGTTTTCGGATCGGGCCGTTGCCTGCGGGGATGTTTGAGGTCCGCGCGGATCCGAGCGGGCATCCGCGGATCGAGATTGGGTTCGTGAATGTCGTCAGCGAGGGGGAGGTGGATGTCGGTGTGCGGCGCGCGGGTGCGGCGGGGACGATCGAGTTGCGGTTGACGAATGTTGCGGTGGAACGGCTGGCGCACATTGAGTTGCAGTTGCGCGGGGAGGATGAGGAGGTGGAGACGTTGGTGAAGCTCGTCGATCGCGCAAGGTCGCAGCCGTTGAAGCCGGGGTCGTATGTGTTGTCGGTGATCGTGGATGGGAGGAGGGTGAAGGGGAGGGAGGTCACGCTGTTTGTGAGCAAGGGGCAGGTGACGGAGAAGACGATTGATCTTGGCGGGTTGTGAGCTCTGTCGAGCGAGACGTGTCGGTCGGGGCGCGAATGCCGGAACCGGACGAAGGCAAAGTGAAGAGCAACGCGCCACACACGCGTGCTCCGCATCGCGAACCCCGCGCGGAGTTCGATCGGAGGACCGATCGAACTCCGCGCGGGGTGCTGGGGCGAGGGGATGGGGCGCGGCGGGGTGGGGAGCGCGCGGGGGTGGGGCGTTTACGGGGCCCAGAGGATCGCGAGGCCGTTGGTGCGGTTCGAAGTGGCGGGCGGACAGAAGCTCGCGGCGGCGTTGCGATAGAAGGCTTGGTAGTAGCGCGTCGCGCCGCTGGCGGGGATCGCGCCGCGCACGCTGAGCGGGGCGCTCGTCATATCGGGATCGATGGCGGTGCCGGCGGTGGTGAGACGCGTGCCCAGGCGGATGATCGTGCCGGTGAGACAGGTGAGGCCGTCGTCGATCGCGAACGGGGCGGTCGTGGCGTCGGATTGGATGAAGATCGCGGCGTTGCCGGTGAGGGGCGTGGCGATGAGCTGGACGTTGTCGGCGGAGACGCTCGGGGTGCCGGTCATCGAGAGTTGGGCTCCCGCGGTGAAGGCGGAGCTCGCGCAGCCGTGACCTGCGGTTCCGTTGTTGCCGCACGGGCAGCTCGCGAGCGTGCCGTCGCCGGCGCAGAAGCTCGAGGAGCCCGTGCAGTCGAGGTCGACGACCTCGAAGTCGTCGATGCCGGCTTCGACGTGCGTGTCGAGGTTCAGGTCGGAGGCCTGGAAGCGCACGCGCACGGTGTTCGTCGGAGCGACGAAGTCGGCGACGCGGAATTCGTGATGGATCCAGCCGCCGCGTGAATCGGCGGTCGCCGGACCGAGATGCTCGACGCGCACCCAGGTCGAGCCGTCGTCGTTCGACACGTCGATGTCGAAGAAGTCGTCCGGCGGCGAGCCGCCGGCGACCTGGTTGTCGTACCAGCGCCAGTAGCCGATGCGCGCGTTCGTGCGACCCGCGAGCGCGAACGCCGGCGAGCGCAGCGTCGTCACGCCGCCGTCGACGTCGGCTTCCTGCACCATCGCGCTGTTCGTGCCTTGGCCCGTGACCCAGCAGCGCGTTCCGATCGGCGAATGATCGTTCTCCGGTTGCAGGTCCGTGCCGAGCGGATCGACGCGCACCCACTGACCCGAGGTCGCCGTGTCGCCCGCGACGCCGCCGGACCAACCGGCGTTGGCGGCCTCGAAGTCGTCGGATGCGAGCGTGTTGCGCGCGAGCGCGGCGACGGCGCAGTAGCTCGAGGTCGGCGCGCCTTGCGGAGCGCTCCAGATCACGCCGTTGGGCGAGCGCGCGCTGAAGAAGAAGCTCACGCTCGTTCCGCACGCGACCGGCGGCAGCGTCGCGAGCCAGTCGCCGTTGGGAGCTTGCGCGAGCGGCGCGGCGACGAAACCCGCGCCGACGTCGTAGTGGAAGGTCGCGGAGCCCGGCTGGATCGCGCCCGTGAGTTGCACGCGCAGCACCGTGCCCGCGGGATCGAGCGCGGTCGGCACGCCGGCGGGCAGCGTGAAGCTCACCTGCGGTGCTCCGACCCACCACACGAAGAGGCCGCGCTCGAGATCGCTGCCGATCACCGTGCCGCTCGGGAAGTACGGGTACACGTTCCACAAGCTGTTGAAGAACGGCAGGTCGTCCTCGGGCCACGTGTCGAAGCTCGCGATCTCGACCGGGCTCGTCGGCGTGCCCGCGCCGCTGGTCTGGAACACGTGCAGCCCACTGCGGTAGTTGGCCTGGAAGAGCTTGTCGTTCAGCGTGTACTGGTTGTGGTCGATCGAGCTGCTGCCGTCGGTGAACGTGCCGACGAGCGCCGTGTTCGCCGGATCGCTGATGTCGAGCACGCGCGTCACGCTCGAGATGCCGAAGTTGCGCTCGTCGAGCTCGTCATCGAGGTAGAGCCAGTGCAGATCGGGCGACGGCCACGCCTGGTGCGCATAGGCGGCGTTGGGATAGGTGACGTAGGTCATCAACGCCGGCGCCGCCGGATTCGTCACGTCGACGACGTAGAGCCCGGTCTGGACGAAGCCCGACGAGAGTCCGCCGCAGCAGAACGCGATGCGTTTGCCCGCCGCGGGACCCTGCGTGTAGGTGAACACCGACATCTCGTGCACGTAGCGATCGCTCCACGTGCCCACGCGCGTGGGCACGGCGGGGTTCGTGTGCACGTCGTAGATGCGCAGCCCGAGACCCGCGCCGCCGCAGCGATACAGGTAGCCATTGGCGACGTCGATCTCGAGCGTGTGCGTCTGGCCGAACGCGTCGTCGCTCACGGTGTTGACCAGGCTCGCCGTGCCCGCGTCGACATTGGCGAGATCGATGACCTGGATGCCGCTGCCGCCTTCGCTCACCGCGTAGGCGTAGTGCGAGTACGTGCGCACGTCGCGCCACAAGCTCTGCGGCCCCGCGACCTGCGCGATGATCGTCGCGTTGCCCGGTTGCGTGACCTCGACGATCGCCGTGCCCGTCGAGAGGCCCATGAGCGCGTACTCGCGGCCCGACGGCGCGGTGTAGCCGAAGCAGCTGTTGCCGTTGCCCGCGCTCGCGATGCCGAAGTCGGAGAGCGTCAGCCACGAGAGCAAGGTCACGTTGTTCGCCGGGAAGTTCGTCGGCGGCGCCGTGACGAGCAGCGCTCCGCCCGTTCCCGAGCGCTGCGCGTTGCGCCAGCCGTGCCCCATGTACGCCGGCTGCTTGTCGAGCAGCTTGAGGTCGCCGTCGTGCGCCAGCGCGAGAGCGCCGAGCGCGAACGTCGTGAAGAGCGGGAGGAACCGGCGGTGGGCAGTCGGCATGGCGGGGCTTTCTCGGCGAGCGGGCAACCTCATTGTGCCTCGCGCGGAGATCACGGCGGCGGCTCGAGGTTGGATTGGGATGGATTCCTCGAGCCTGCGTTCGACGCAACGCGCTGGAGCGGGGTTCCGAGGAACTCCTTTCCCGGCGTCGCACTCGACACCGGCAGGTGTCGCGTTCCCAGGGGTGCGTACGCACTCGCGCGTCGCGGAGGGTGCGCCAAGCGCCACCGCACAGGCGAACGGGGCGTGCGCCGCTGCGCCACGCTGCGCCGCGGCGCGAGCGCGACGGCATGCGTCATCCGCGTCCGTGGCAGGCCTTGAACTTCTTCCCGCTGCCGCACGGACACGGCTCGTTGCGGCCGACCTTGGGCATGTCGCGCACGAACGTGTCGCTGTGACCGCCGTGGCCATCGAGTCCGTGCTGCACGGCCTGACCCGTGCGCACCGCTTCGACGAACTCGGGCAGCGTGCCGCGCAGCGCTTCCAGCATCGCGGGGAAACGCTGCGCGGGAATCTTCGGTCGCAGGTATTCGAGGTAGGCCTCGAGCACCGCTCCCGTCGATTCCGCGAGCGGATCGCCGATCGGATAACGCGCAGGCAGCACGTGACCGACGATGAAGTGAAGCGCGTGCGAGACGGCGATCTCGGGCGGCGCACGGAGCTCGCTCTCGATGCACTCGAGGAAGCGCGCGAGGATCGTGCGCGCCTGTTCGGGCGTCGCGCCGCTCATCTCGCTCGCGGCGGGCGACTCGAGGAAGGCGTCGACCGCCAGCTGGACTTCGGTGGGGGACATCGGCGCGAGTCTACGGTCGCTCGCGGGCCGCGTGTAGCTCGCGCGCGCCCCCGAAGGCTGGTTCGAGCGCGCGGCCGAACGTCCTTGCGGGGCGTGCGCGGTGCGCGGGCCGCGCGCAGTTCCCGTACACTGCTCGCGCTTGGAGATCGTCCTCGTCCACCCCGAGATCCCGCACAACACCGGCTGCGCCGGACGACTGTGCGCCGCGCTCGGTCTGCGCCTGCACCTCGTGCAACCGCTCGGTTTCTCGCTCGAGGACCGCTACCTGAAGCGCGCGGGCCTCGATTATTGGCCGCTCGTCGAGCTCGCCGTGCACGCCGACTGGAACGCGGCGGCGAGCGAGCTCGCGCGCACGAGCTCGCGTCCGCTCGCACAGCGTCTGCGGCTCTTCACGGCGCGCGGCGGCATGTCGCTCTTCGAGACGGCGTTCGACAAGGACGACGTGCTGCTCTTCGGCTCGGAAAGCGTCGGCCTGCCGCCGGACCTCGTCTCCGAGCACGCAGCGCAGCGCGTCTACGTTCCGATCGGTCGCCACGTGCGCAGCTTGAACCTCGCCAACGTCGTGTGCCTCTCGGTCTACACGGCGCTCGTGAAGGCCGGAGTGCCTTTGCCCGAGAACGACGGCACGTACGAAGCGCATCCGCGCGCATCCGAGGACGTGTGGCCGGCGTCGCGCGTCGTGCGCGTCGACGCTTGAGGCCGCTGGAGCCCGCGCATGCACTCGCGAGCGCCTGGAGCCGCGCCGGAGGCGTCACCGGAGCCGTTCGACGAGCCCGAGTCCGAGCTCGGCGACGATGCGGCGGACGAAGTGCAGCGGAATTCGAGTGACGCGACAGCCGTGGACGCGCTCGATCCGCTCACGGCGCTCCCGAGCGGCTCGTCGACGCGCAAGCCGCGCTACGGCGACCTCGCGGAGCTCACGCTCCAGGAATTCGACGAGCGTGGGCGATCGTTCGGCGCGTGGGGAGCGTACGAGCTGAGCTTGCGACGCGCCGTGCCCGGCGCGCGCGTGCGCGCTCAGGTGCTGCGGCGGCGCCGCGACTCGATCGAAGCGCGCCTGGTCGAGACGCTCGCGCCTTCGCCGCACGCGGTCGTTCCGCGCTGCGCGCACGCGTTCTCGTGCGGCGGTTGTCCGCTGCAGGCGCTCGACTACGAACGCCAGCTCGCCGGGCTCGAGAAGCTCGTGCGCGAGCCGTTCGATGAGCTCGGCCTTCTCGGGGGTGTCGAAATCGCGCCCATCGTGGGCGCCCGCGAGCTCTACGCCTACCGCAACAAGATGGAGTTCAGCTTCGGCACGCGGCGCTGGATCGATCCATCCGAGCCTGCCGGTCTCGACGCGACGCAGACGGGTTTCGCGCTCGGTCTGCACGCTGCGGAGCTCTACTCGAAGGTCGTCGACGTCGCGAATTGTCCGATCCAGGCGCCGACGGCGAATGCGATCCTCGCCAGCGCGCGCGCGATCGCTCGCGCGCAGGGACTGACGGCCTGGGACGTGCGGTCGCACACCGGATTCCTGCGCCACCTCGTGCTGCGCACGGCGCGCGCGAGCGGCGAGGTGCTCGTCAACGTCGTCACGTCGAGCGACGCGCCGGAGCTCATCGAGCCGTACGCGCGCGCCCTCGTCGCCGCGCGGCCCGAGATCACGACGCTGGTGCAGAACGTCAACACGCGGCCGGCGCAGACCGCGTACGGCGAGCGCGAGCGCGTGCTGCACGGCCCCGGTCGCATCGTCGAGCAGCTCGGCGCGCTGCGTTTCGAGATCTCTGCCAATTCGTTCTTCCAGACGAACACCGCGCAAGCGGAGCGACTGTTCGAGATCGTGCGCGAGGAGTGCGCGCTCACGGGCAGCGAGCGCGTGTTCGACCTCTACTGCGGCACGGGCGCGATCGGACTCTCGCTCGCGCATGCGGCGGGCGAGGTGCTCGGTTTCGAGCAAGTGCCCTCCGCCATCGCCGACGCGCGCCGCAACGCGCAGCTCAACGGTCTGCAGCACGTGCGCTTCATCGAAGGCGACGTGCTCGCCGCGCTCACCGAGCACGCGCACGAGCTTCCGCCGCGGGTGTGCGTCGTCGATCCGCCGCGCGCCGGCCTGCATCCGAAGGTTCCGGCCGTGCTCGCGGCTCTCGGCGCGTCGCGCATCGTCTACGTCTCGTGCAATCCGCGCGCGGCGGCGCGCGATGTCTCGTTGCTATGCGCGCTCGGCTACGAGCTCGTGCGTCTGCGCCCGATCGACCTCTTCCCGCACACGCCGCACGTCGAGACCGTGATCACGTTGCGACGTGGGGCGCTTCCGCCGGCATGAGCGCGCGCGACGAGACGGTTGCTCCCGGCTCGCGCGGACTTCCGCGACGCGAGTCCTTGTGCCCGGATTGCGCGCAGGTGCAGATCGTGAGCTCCGCGAAAGGCTCGACCTTCTACCTGTGCACGCTCGCGCGCACGGATCCGCGCTTCGCGAAGTACCCGCCGCAGCCCGTGCTCGTCTGCCACGGACATCGACCGCGACCGCCGGCGTCGACGCCGGCGAGCCGTTGAGCGCGTCGGCTTCGCTCGCCAGACTCGCGCGTGCGCGCTAGGCTGCCGTCGAACTCGCGTCGAATCCATGGAAGAGCTGCGCGCAACATCGGGAAGCCTGCTGGTGGCCGCGCCGGACATGCTCGATCCGAACTTCATGCACTCCGTCGTGCTCGTCGTCAGTCACGAGCCGGCGGGAGCGATGGGGCTCGTGCTCAATCGTCCGGCCGGCGTCACGGTCGACGCGCTGCTGCCCGATCATCCGCTGCTCTCGCGCCAGCGCTTCCTCGTGCATCAAGGCGGACCCGTCGGCCGCGACGGTCTGCAGTTCCTGCATCGCGTGCCCGAGCGCATCCCCGGAGGGTTCGAGATCGCCGAGGGACTGTTCCTCGGCGGCGAGATCGACGCGCTCGCGGAGTACCTCGACCGCCAGCGCGCTGCCGCGCACGATTTCGTGCGCCTCTTGATCGGCTACGCGGGCTGGGGTGAAGGCCAGCTCGATCTCGAGCTCGCGTCCGGCGCGTGGTTGCCCGTGCCCGGCCGCACGGAGTGGGTCTTCGGCGCCGATCCGCAACGCATGTGGCGCGACGCCGTGCGCTCCATCGGCAGCGCCGGCCGCGGTTTGGACGAGTTGCCTCCGGATGTGACGTGGAATTGATTCGAACTGCGTTCAGGTGCGCAGTGCGCGCGGGTCTCGTGCGGTCGCGCCGCCTGCACCATGGTGCAGGTGTCGATCGTGGCGCGACATGACGCGCTGGAGCCGCTACGGAACAGTAATGCCTCGCGTCGCACCCGCTCGTCACGCTACGCGCAACCGCCGCGGCGGGCTGTTCGGAGAGAGAGTGAGACAAGAACGTGCCTGTTCTCGACCTGTTCGACGCGCTCGTGCGCGAGCGCTTGATCGACCCGTCCCAAGCTGAGTCCCTGAGACGCCGCGCGCAGAGCGCGTGGCAACCCCTCGGCAAGATCCTGCGCCAGCGTGGCCACATCACCATGGAGCAGCTCATCGGGCTCCTCGATCGGCAAGCACGCGAACCCGCCAAGCGCCTCGGCGATCTCGCCGTCGAAGCCGGCTACTGCACTCGAGTTCAGCTCGAGGAGTGCCTCGCGACGCAGCGCGACTCGAGCCCGCATCCCGTCGAGGTCCTGTTGAGCGAGCACCACCTCGATCCCGTGCGCCTGCTGCGCGCGCTCGTGCCCTACCTGCGCCAGCTCGAGGACGTGCAGAGCTGGTCGCGCAACGACTGAGAACTCAGTTCAGGACCTTCGCGCTCTCCGCGCCGTTCTCCGAGCGCAGGCGATGCGCGCCGTTCGAGTGGCCGTTGCCGGTTCCACTGGGCACGACCGCGGGCGCGCCGGCGAGCGCCAGCACGCGTTCGACCAGGCGCACGCGCTCCTGCATCGAGAGCGACGCGACGGGGATGTAGGGCACGCTGAACATCTCGAGCATCAGCTTGACCATGCCGTCGATGCGCACGACGTCCTCCCAGTCCAGGCCCGCGCGCACGCCGTCGGAGACGATCAGCTCGCGATGCGGGCGCAGGAAGAAGACCAGGCCGCCGCGCACCGAGTCCATGTACTCCGACAAGCGCGGATCGCCGGCGATGCCGCCGAGGATCGTCGCGTGGTGCGCCGCGTAGGCGAGGTTGCAGAACGCGCGATCGGAGACGAACGATCCGACGTGCGAGCGCTCCGCCTCGATCTGGCGCACGAAGACCTCGCGCTGGTAGCGATCGACGAGGTCGACGTTCGAGCGCAAGGCGTCGAGCTGCGCTTCCATCTCGGCGAGCACCGAGCGCGCGACCTCCGAGATCATCGGGATCCCGTAGCGGTCGCGGATCCAGCGAGCCAAGGTGGTCTTTCCGGTGGCGTGGGCGCCGACGAGGTAGATGCGCAGGGGAGGTTGCATGGGGAGGTGCACCCACCCTACGGCTTGGGGTCGGACTGGCCAACGAGCCAAGCGGTCGTGGCCGACGAGCGGTTCACCAAGTCGGCGGACGGAGCCGGTTTGGAGCACTTTCCACAGGATCCAACTTCCTTCGTCCTCCGGGTTCGACCTCGCGCTCGTGGCGACGCCCTCGACTCTCGACGCGAGCCGAGCACGTGCGCGCCGGCCCGCGGCGCGTCTCGAGGTCGGCGTGCGACCGGCGCTCGCGCGCTCGACAGGCTGACCGGCGCTCGCGCAGCTTGTGCGCGACAGAGGAGTGACCCATTAGCGTCCTTCCTCGCTTGGTCTCGCGCCGGGCATCGCGCACCATCCACCTCGAACGCGTCGCGACAGGGTGGCGCGCGAGCTTCGAGAGGTTCTCCACGTGTCCGAATCGATCCCCACGCCGCCGCCGGCGCCCGCTCCGCTTTCTCCGCCGATTCGACGGCGCGTCTCGCGACGCAAGCTCGCGCTGGGTTGCGTCGGCGCAGTCCTGATCCTCCTCATGCTGCTCGCCGCACTCGCACCCCTGATCGCCGCCGGAGCGGGCAAGAGCACGATCGAGCGCAAGATCAACGAGTCGCTGCGGGGCACGATCGCGATCGACAAGCTCTCGCTCTCCTGGTTCTCCGACCAGCGCATCGAGAACGCGGTGCTCGCGGACCCGGAGGGTCGTCCGGTCGCGCGCGTTTCGGCCACCTTGCCGTCCTTGTGGAAGCTCGTGCGCTCGAAGGGCACGCGCATCGGACGCGTGCGCGTGGAGCTCGAAGCGGACCTCGTCGCAGGTGACGACGGCCTCACGAACCTCCAGCGCGCGATCGCGCCGCGCGGACCGGCGCAACCGCCGACGAACGAGGCGCCCGACAAATCGGGCTCGAGCCTGCTCGATCGGCTGGCGGAGCTCGATCTCGATCTCGAACTCGTCGCGAAGCGAGTGACGTGGTCCGACGCGGAGACGCGCAAGCTCGGGCGGCCGTTCGAGCTCTCCAACCTGAAGCTCGTCGCGAGCGCGAAGCCCGGTGCGCCGATCACGGTCAAGGCCGACGCGCAGGTCGCGGGCGAGACCGCGGGCGCGTTCGAGATCGATGCCCGCATCCACGGGCCGATCCAAGCCGGGAAAGCGTGGCCCTTCGGCACGATCGAGGCGCGCGGCGACATCCGCGGATTCTCGAGCGCGCTCGTCGACGGTCTCGCGGGGCAGCAGGGACGCTTGAAGGAGCTGCTGGGGCCGAGTTTCGATCTCACCTTCAGCGCGCGCGACGTGACGAGCGAGAAGGGCGAGATCACGGCGGAGCTCGTCTCGCCGGCGTCGCATCTGAAGCTCGCCGCGCGCCTCGAGAACGGCGTCGTGCGCGCGCAAGGCGAACGCCTGCTCGATGCGACGATCGCGCTCCCGCGTGCCTACCTCGACGCGTTCGTGATCCCCAAGCTCCCGCCCGGATCCAAGCTCGATTTCGGCGCGCAAGCGCAGCCCTGGAGCGTGCGCATCGATGCGTTCGAGCTCGCGCTGCCGACCGGAGCGAAGATGGATCTCGCGAGCCTCGCGCCGCAGCTCGAGAACGCGACGTGTCATCTCTTCGCGTCACTCGCGAGCCCGATCGGGTTCGAGAACGAGCAGACGCGCGTCGCTTTCGGACGTCCGTGCTCGCTCGAAGGCACGCAGCTCGAGCTCTCGATCGCGCCGAAGACGGCGCCGAGCGTCAAGCTCACCTCGTCCCTCGTCGCCGACGGCCGCAGCCCGATCTCGATCGAAGCGTCGTCGAAGGACGCGTGGAGCGCGCTCGCGAAGTCGCAAGCGCCGCACGTCGATGCGCAGGTCGAGCTCGCCGATGTTCCGGTCGCGGCGCTCGACGCGTTCGTTGGGACTGCGGGGGGCGCGCAGGGCAAGCTCGCCCAGGGACTGGGTGATCGTCTGCGCGTGCTCATCACGGCGACCGACGCGGGACTCGATCGCGGCTCGATCGTCGCGAGCGTGAAGTCCCCGCGTCTGGATCTCACCGCGCCGCTCGAGGTCTCGGGCGGAAGCCTGACCAATGCGAAACAGGCGCCGATTCAAGCGCGGTTGGACGCTCCCGCGGGTTGGGTCGACGGTTGGATAGCGGGCAATCTGCCCGAGGGCCTGGAGCTTGTCGCGCAGGCCGGCGTGCTCGAGCTCTCCATTCGCGAGCTCAACGTTCCGCTGCCCGCGCCGACCGGTCCCGCGACGGCGAAAGGCACGTCCTCCGACGCGCTGCGCGACCTGCGCAAGCGCACGTCGGCGTCGCTGACCATGAAGACGCCCGCGTTGCGCTGGTCGAATCCCGCGTTGCGTGCCGAGCAGCTGTCGGTCGCGCTCGCGGCGCCCCAAATCAGTGCGAGCCTCGCTCTCGACGGACAGACGCGCTTCGAGCTCACGAGTGCGCTGGACACGGGCGCCACTGGCCAGATCTCGCTGAAAGCGAACGTCGCCGATGTGTGGACCGCGCTCGCGCCCGACGGCTCGTTCCACGTGCCGCCGATCGACGCGACGCTCGAACTCAGCGGCGTCTCGCCCGCGCTGCTCGCGGCACTGAGCGGTCAGGGAGCGCGCGTGCGCGACGCGCTCGGCGGTGCGCTCAGCGTGAGCGTGCGCGCGACCCAGCTCGACCTGAGGAACGGCGGCTTGAGCGCGACGATCCAGGCTCCGCGAGTGCAGGCGCAGCTCGACGCGAGCCTCGAGAACGGCGTGCTGCGTTCGGCGAAGGACGCGGGATTGCAGCTCAGCGTCAGCCCCGACGCGGCCTTCGTGCAGCGCGAACTCGCGGCGTTCCTCCCGCCCGACACGCAGCTCGCGTTCGCGAGCCAAGAGGGTGCGCTCGCGGTCACTGTCGTCGATCTCGAGGTTCCGCTGCCCGATTTCGCGAGCGCGCAGCCGGTGCAACCGCTCGCGCTGCTCGAAGCGGCGCGCGCGAGCGTGCGAGCGAGCGTCAAGCGCGTCTCCTACGCCGACGCGAGCACGCGCGCCGCGAAGACGGAGGTCGCGCTCGAGGATCTCGTCCTCGCGACGCAGCTCGTTCCGAAACAGTCCGCGCGCGTCGACATCGATGCGGCGCTCGTCACGAATGCGACGGGCGGCGCGAGCGAGCGCGGCACGCTGCACGCCGACGCGACGATCTCCGATCCCTGGTTCGCGCTGCGCGAAGGATCGAAGCCGATGCCGCCCGTGGATCTCGCGTTGAAGCTCGCGAACGTGCCCACGCGCACGCTCGACGCCTTCGCGGGCGCGCAGGATCTCGTCTCGAAGCTGCTCGGGCCGACGCTCGCGCTCGACGTGAGCGCGAAACACGCGTCGCTCGACGGCGGCGAGATCGCGCTCACGGCGAAGTCGCCGACGACGGACTTGCGGTTCAGCGGAGCGCTCGCGAGCTCGACCTTCGTCGCGAGCGGCGAGCAAGGCCTCGCGCTCTCGATCCGTTTGCCCGCGGGCTGGCTGGAGCAGCAGATCTCGCCGAAATTGCCCGCGGGAGCGCGTCTTTCGCTCCCGACGGACGTGCAGCCGCTCACGTTGAGCGCGAAGAAGCTGCGCATCCCGCTCGCGCCGTCGACGAGCGCGAATCCGCCCGTCGGCGCGCCGAAATCGGCCGCGGCTCCCGGTGCGCGCAAGAACCCGCCGGCGCCGAACAGCGCCGAATCGAGCTCCGCGACGCCGAGCGCGCTGTTCGAACGCCTCGCCGGCCTCGCGGCAGAGATCGAGCTCGCCGTTCCCGAGCTCACCTACGCCGACGCGAACACCGACGCCGCCGCACAGCCGATCGTGATCCACGGCCTGCGCGCGAGCGCCGCGCTCTCGCCCGACGCGTTGCCCTTCGTCAAGGTGAACGCGACCGTGCAGTCGCAGACGCCGGGCGAGCTCGCGGCCGACCTGCGCGCGCTCGACCCGCTGCGCATGCTCGGCGAGGACAAGGGTCTCGAGCGCTTCCGCGTGAGCTGCGACGTGCGCGCCAAGGGTCTGCCGACGGCGCTCGTCGACGCGCTCGCCGGTCAAGGCGGGCTGCTCGTCGAAGCGCTCGGCACGCGCGTCGACGTCACGCTGAAGAGCGAGAGCCTCTCGATGACGACGGGCAACTTCGCCGCCGACATGACGAGCGAGCTGCACAGCGTGCACTGCGAGGGCTCGATGCAGGAGCGCGTGCTGCGCATCCAGAAGCAGGACGGCCTCGCCGCGCGCATCGGCCTCGGCCCGGTGACGAACGAGCGCGTCGTCGGCCGTCTCGTGCCGATGCTCGTCAACCTGCAGAAACCCGAGGGGGCGACGCCCGCGATCCTTGCCGTCGATTCGATGAACTTCCCCTTCGACGGCGGGCTGCGCGGTCTCGACGCGGACGTGCGCGTCGATCTCGGCGAGGTCTCGTGCGCGCTCCTGCCCGGCATGGAGAAGATGCTCGGCGACCTCGGCGGACTGACGAAGATGCGCGTGCCCGCGCTCGCGATCCCGATCCGCAAAGGAGTGGCCGCCTACAAGGACGTGCCGTTCCAGCTCGGCGGTCAGACGCTCAAGTTCAACGGCAGCTTCGATCTCAGCGATCTCACGCTGCGCCTCGACACCGCCATTCCGCTGAAGGCGCTGGGCAAGAAGTTCAACAAGGAGCTCGACAGGGTGCGCGAGTACGTGAGCCCCGATCTCTCCGTTCCGATCGAGATCCGCGGCAGCTGGAAGCACCCGAAGTTCGAGATCCCTTCGAGCTTCCTCGGCAAGCTCGCCGAGGACGCGGCGAAGAAGGGCCTCGGCGGTCTGCTCGACGGCTTGCTGAAGAAGAAGGACTGACGCGCGTCACGCGCTCGGCGCGCTCGCGCCCATCGAATCGGGCGGCGGCAAGGGCACCGTCTTCGCGCCTTGCATGAAGCCGTAGGAAGCGAGCCCGAACGCGACGTGCGCGTCGAGCTGCGTCGCGTGCATCTGGATGAGCTGCGCGCTCGCGAGCGCGCAGGCGTGCGCGGCTTCCTCGAGCCCGAGTGCGTGACGCGCGACGATCGCGGCGAGCGCGCGCTCGAAGGTGTGCTGCGCATCGAGAGCCGAGATGTCGAGCGCCTCGGCGCGCTCGCGTCCCGCGGGAACACGCCGCGGATCGATCTCGATGCGCAGCACGCGCAACGCGGCGCCGAGCGTCGCGACGAGCAACGGACCGCGTCGATCCGCCTCGTCGGAGAGCGCGAGCGCCCCGGGCTTCAAGCCGGCGAACGGCAGGTCGAGCGAGCGCAGGAGCAACGTGCCCGCGAGCTGCGCCGAGCACAGGATCGCCTTGTCGTACTCGATCCCGCGCGGCGTGCGCAGCGCCTTGCACAGGAGCTCGGTGAATTCCTCGGCGGCGCGCAGCTGCGGCTGCGTCGGCGGTTTCCAGGCGGGAGGAGGCATGCGAATCGTGGGGGAGTGGAGCGCGCCACGCTCGTCGGCGCGCCTGCGCGCAGCCTACGGTCGCGTCGCGGCGATCCCAAGCGCGTCGCGCCGCGATCAGTGCGTGAGCGCGCGCTTGAACACGGCCACGAGCGCGAAACTCGCTCCGTGGCCGGCGTTGATGTCCATCACGCTCACGAGCTCCCAGCCCGCGCGGCCGAGCTGGTTGAGCTCGTCGTCGTACTTGAGCGGGTCGAATTTGGGCGTGACGAAGCCCGCCACTTCGTAGCGGAGCGTGCGGTACTCCCACTGCACTGCATTCATCGTCGTCTCCTCGCGCGCGGCGCTAGATCCTCAGGGCGCGGCCGAGCTTCGCCGCGATCGCCTCGCCGACGAGCGCGAACAGCTCGCGCCCTTCCTTGTCGTCGATCCAGCGCTCGTTCGCCGCATCCCAGTTGCAGTGCCACGCCCTCGCGCCGGCCGCGAACCACATCTGGTTCGCCGCGGTCTGGCGGTTGAGCACGAAGCGCTTGCGGTCGGCGAACTCGAGCGTGAGCACGCCGTCGCCGAGCGACGGCTCGAGCTCGTCGGGATCGACGCCCTCGAGCGCGTCGGCCACGCGCTCCAGGCATTCGTCCGCGCGGCGCAGGAACTCCTGGCGATCCATGGCCGCCACGATACACGCCGCGAGGGCGGCGCGTACGTCGCGAACGCCCGCGCTACTTCTTGCCGAGCATCTCGACGCGCGCTTCGGTCGCGGCCTGGCGCGCTTCGAGCTTGTCGAGGCGCTTCTCGAGCTCGTTGATCTGGATCGCGCGGCAGCCGCTCGAAAGGCTCGCGGCGAGGAGCAGGAGGGCGATGAGCTTCGATCGATGTCGCATGCGACGCATGAGGCTTTCTCGAGCCGCGGATTCGGGCGGCGCGCGCGCGCCAACGTAGCGTCGCCTGCGAGCTGCCGCGACGCTCCTCGGTTCCAAGGGGTTCGCGCGCGAGCTGGGCGCGCCATTTCGACGGCGACGGGACGATCGTCGCGCGCACTCGCGCTCGCTCGCCGCGCGGCGGTCTCTACACTCCTTGGGTCGAACGCGTCCCCACAGCGGTCCACGAAGAGGCGAGCCCGGTGCCCCAACTCCCAGCTGACGATTCCAAAGCCCACCGTTCCGTGCTCGCCGCGCTAGCGGATCGAACCGGGCGCGCGCCCAAGGTGCTCCTGCCGGATTCCGGCTCGGAGCACGGCACCTCGCCCGTCGTCGATCCGAGCTCGGCGACGTCGAAGCTCGTTCCGCAGGGACGCGGCAACTATCAATTGCTCGGCGAGATCGCGCGCGGCGGCATGGGCGTGATCCTCAAGGGTCACGACACGGATCTCGGCCGCGATGTCGCGGTCAAGGTGCTCGACGGGGAGCTCGCGAAGAATCCGACGGTCGTGCAGCGCTTCGTCGAGGAGGCGCAGATCGGCGGACAACTGCAGCACCCGGGCATCGTGCCGGTGTACGAGCTCGGCTTGATGGCGGACGACTGTCCGTACTTCACGATGAAGCTCGTCAAGGGGCGCACGCTCGCGGCGCTGCTCAAGCAGCGCAACTCGCCCTCCGACGATCGAGGTCGGCTGCTCGCGATCTTCGAGTCGGTGTGCCAGACGATGGCGTACGCGCACTCCAAGGGCGTGCTGCACCGCGACCTCAAGCCCTCGAACATCATGGTCGGCGCGTTCGGCGAGGTGCAGGTCGTCGACTGGGGTCTCGCCAAGGTGCTGCACCGCGGCGGAGTCGCCGACGAGAAGCGCGTGCAGGCGAGCATCCACACGGTGATCGAGACGGTGCGCAGCGCGCCGGGCTCGACGGGCTCCGATTCGATCGCCGGCTCGGTCATGGGCACGCCCGCGTACATGTCGCCCGAGCAGGCGGGCGGCGAGGTCGAGAAGCTCGACGAGCGCGCGGACGTGTTCTCGCTCGGCGCGATCCTGTGCGAGGTGCTCACGGGACATCCCCCGTACGAAGAGGGCCAGGGCCCGGCGGACGAGCCGATCGTCGTGCAGGCCGCGCACGCGATGCTCGATCCCGCGCGCGCGCGCATCGAGGCGTGCGACGTCGATCCCGCGCTCAAGCGCCTGTGTCTCGGCTGCCTGATGCCCGCGCGCGCGGCGCGACCCGCGAACGCCGAAGCGGTCGCCAAGTCGATCCACGCGTATCTCACGTCGGTCGAGGAACGCGCGCAGAAGGCCGAGCTCGCGTCCGCCGAGGCGCGCGTCAAGGCGGCGGAGGAGCGGCGCGCGCGGCGTCTGACGCTCGCGCTGGCGGCGGCGATCGTCGCCGCGGTCGTGCTCGGTGGGGGAGGAGCGTGGTGGGCGAATCGCGAGCGCTCGAAGCGCGCCGACCAGACGCGCGCTGCCGTCGAGGCGGCGCATGGCGAGTCGCTCCAGTTCACCCAGGCCGGCAAGCCTGCGGAAGCGCTCGCGTCGGCGCAGCGCGCGCTGTCGCTCGCCGAGACGGGCGAAGCGGACGCGGCGCTGCTCGAGCGAACGCGTCACTTCGTCGAGAAGGCCGAGCAGGACGCCGGGGCCGCGGCGCGCGAGCACGCGCTCGTCGTCCAGGACGAACGGTTGCGGGCGCGCCTCGTCGACCTGCGCCTGCAGCAGATCGCGACCATCGGCGATGCCGAGCGCGAGAGCGCCCTCGACGCGCAGTTCACGCAGGCCTTCCACGACTACGGCGTCGACCTCGAGGGTGACGACCTCGTGCCCGCGTTGCAGCGCATCCGCGAACGCGCCATCGCCGAGGAGGTAGCGCTCGCGCTCGACGACTGGGGCCGCCTGCGCCGCACGGTTCACGGAGCGAAGTCGGAGAAGGCCGAGAACCTCTTCGTGCTCGCGATGGATCTCGATCCCGATCCCTTGCGCGCGCGCATGCGCGAGGCGATCGCCGCGGGCGACGAGAGCGCGATGCGCGAGCTCGTCTCGCCCGAGAACCTGCCCAAGCTCGGCCCCGGTTCGATCTTCGTCCTGAGCGCGCAGCTCTGGGGCGATGGCAGCGACGCGCGCCGGCTTCCGGTCTACCGCATCCTCGGCCAGGCGCTGAGCCTGTACCCCGACGACTTCGTGCTCCAGGCGGTCGCGGGCACGTTCTACCAGCAAGGCTCGCGGTTCGAGGCCGCGCTCGCGTGCCGCACGGCCGCGTCGGGCTTGCGGCCGAACGACCTCGCCGCGCGCGTGAAGCTCGCGGAGACGCAGTACTTCTCCGGCCACCTGCTCGAGGCACGGAACGCGTTGCGCGCGTGCGTCGCAGCCGCCCCCGCGAACCTGGAAGCGTGCGATCTGCTCAGCCTGGTGCTGGTGCAGCTCGGCGACTACGTGGGCGGGCTGGCGAGTTTGATGCACGCGCCCGGCGTCGACGCCAATTCCGGATCGCATTCGGACCTGCAGGCCGCGCGCTTCCTCAATGGTCTGATCTCCCGCGACGAATTCGCGCGCCTCCTCGATGGTGAGTTCGATCCGGCGGTGCTGCTCACCTATCTCCTGCCGCTCGTCGACCACCCCGATCCCGCGAAGCGCGATCCCGAGCTCGTACTGCGGACGCTGAAGGAGCGCGCTCCGACGTTGCCTCCGAGCCGCTGGATCCCAGTGGTCGAGACCATCGCTCGCGTGCGTCTGGAGGACTGGACGGGCGCGCTGGACGCCATCGAGCATCGCTACCGGCACCCGTGGATCGTGGTCCTGACGCCGATGGCGTACGAGTTCCTCCGTTCGCTGATCTACAGCCGCGTCGGCCGCGCCGACGAGGCACGCACGTGCTACGAACGCGGCATGGTCCAGTGGGAAGACGAGACGGCGAGCGACCCCGAGGCCTGGGCGAGATCCGATGCGATGCGCTGGCGTCGCGAAGCGGAAGCGGCGTTCGCGAAGTGACGGCGAGCGTGCGCGCGAGTTGAATCATCGCAATCTGGACCTCGGGCCGCCCCGTGAGAGTCCGAGCGCAAGAGCGGCGTCACCGCAGAACAGGTCGTCGCCAAGCTGAAGGAGTCGGAGTCTCTGACGCTGACGAAGACGCGGCGCTCAGATGTCCGGGGAACCGACATCAGAAGTATCGCGCTGGACAGGCGTTAGGATCGGGTACTTTCGCGGCGCGAGGGATTTCCCCGAACCGGCCCAACGGATCCTGATCGGGTGCAAGGGAACGGCACCATGAACACACCGAGCTTGGTTTCAGAGCCTACCCAGACGCTTGAAAGCGCACGTCGCCTGCGCTCGCTGGCCAAGCGCCTTGTTCGCGACGCACACGCCGGCGAAGACCTGATTCAGGAGACTCACGCGAGATCGCTCGGAACTGGCCCGCAGGGAAAAGACGAGCGCGAACGTTGGATGCGCGGAGTCCTTCGCAACACAGCCAGAGAGTTGTCGCGCTCGGCAGCCAACCGTTCGAGACGGGAGCAAATCGCCGCGAGGCCCGAAGCGCTTCCCTCGACTTCGGAGGTTGCCGAGCGACTCGAAGCGATCGAACTCGTATCCCAGACCCTCCGAGCGCTCGACGACCCATATCGGTCCACGATCGTGCGCATCTACCTCGATGAGAAGTCGCCGCGCGAGGTCGCGCGCGCGGATGGTGTCAGCGAGGGGACAATCCGATGGCGAGTCCACGAGGGTATGTCGCGCATGCGCCGCGATCTCGATCGGCGCTTCGATGGGGTGACCGACTCGTGGTGCTTGATCCTCGCACGACTGGGGCGGCGCAAGCTCGGCTTGCTCTCCACGATGGCTGCTGGCCTGCATTCCCTTCTTCTACTGACGAGCAGCACTACACTCGTTGCATTGCTGGCGTTGACGGCATCGGTGGCCGTCGTGACCTGGCGTGCGACTCGAATGAGTGAACCTCTGGTCGCCTCGCACATCAGGGCCGATCAGAACAGCTCTGAACGCACGGCCAGCATGCATCTTCCCGAAGGGGCGTCAGCTCAGGGCGCGGTTGGATCTTCCGATCGCCGTCCATTGACGGTCCCGGGAGCAGTCCAAGCAAACGGCGAAATTCGCGAAACGATTGTTGCGCGGACCATTGACCACCGAGGACATCCTCTCTCGGGTGTCTCGTTGTCGGTAGCGCACAAAGAGACCGTAGTCGCTTCCACACTCTCCGACGCGAATGGAAAACTAGAAGTTTCGTTCACTCACGAGAATGAAGACAACTACTCGATCGGAGTTGCTACTTGGCGGGCAGACCTTGTCTCCTTTTCCACAAACTGGGTATCCACGACTGGCGGACGGCTCGATCTCGGCGACCTCGTCATGGATTCAATCGGTGCAATAGAAGGTCTCGTGCTCGGGTCCGACGGACTCCCGCGATCAGACGTCTGGGTATTCGCTTCACTCCCTAATAATCCTAAAGTCGACCGCGTTCTCGGCAACCTTGGATACGCGGCAGAAAGCACAGCAGGCGATGATGATGCCTTTGGCACAACAGACGACCGCGGAAACTTCAGCCTCGAACGCGTTCGCGCCGGATCCGTCGAAGTCTTCGCAATGGCTGAAGATACTCTGCCCACCTCAACAGTGGTAGAGCTGCCAAACCAAGGACGCATTACAGGCGTCGTGCTTAGACTCGCACCGCTCCCGGCTCGGTACCAAATTTCCGGTCGCATCAACTATGAAAACGGCCTTCCAGCTCAACATGCCAAGGTGAGATTGACCCTGGCTGGTCAATCACCGGACCATCCACGCGGACCAGCAGCCTGGGACGATCTCAAACCCAGAGATGAATCAACGAGCGATCTCGACGGGCATTTCTCTTTCCGTGTGCGAGACGATGCCAAGTACGATATCGTAGCTGAGGATGGAGGACACCGCTTGGCAACCGCCGCCGCATACGGAGTGCTTCCAGGGTCGAAAGATGTACTCCTGGTGCTCGGCCGCTCCCGCAATGTATCAATAACAGTTGCTCCACCGGTCGGCGGCCAGTTCTTTGGCTTTACGACTACCGTCTGGAATGCCGAACGCACAAGGAAGTTGTGTCCAGATGCGTCGATTGATAATAGCCTGTCTATGCTTGTCGCTGTCCCGAATGAACCATCATGTGTGCTTGAGGTTGCTTCACGCGGTTACCGCAACGAGCTGCATGGCCCATTTGAAGTGGCGCGGGTACCTCCCAGTTTGAAAATTGACCTGGTACCGGCGCCGTTCATTCGCGGCCGAATCACGAGGAGCAATACGCCGATAGCCAATGCCAGCATTCACCTCAGCGTCCCGCACAGTAGCCGCGATGGGCACCCGTGGCCGAACTGCTCTACGTCGTCCGACGAAGATGGCCGATATGAGCTGTACGTGAGCGCTGACATTGCCGAACTCAATCAACTCGTAATCATCAGTGTGGCAGGTGCGCCGTCCCGATCGATAGTGACCGAGGAAATCGGCGCAGGCCTCGATGGCGTGAATTTTGAGCTCACCCCGGGCGGAGCTCTCGACGTTTTGGTCCATCGCGACTCCTCGGCGCTAGGCGCCGGAAGGCGGGTGCTGCTGTGGCCCGCACGGGCCAAGATCAGCGGGAACTACTACTACGACCCGATGTTTCCAGGAACGGGCATGGCTGTGAAAAGTGCGATCGCCGACAGCGATGGCATCGCTTCATTTGCAGGGCTGCCTGCTGAACGGTATCGCTTAGTTCTTGACCGCATGGATGCGTACTACTCTGGTAGGACGGTCGATGACGGTCACATCTATGAATGCGAGGTGATAGATGGAAGACGAGTGAAGGTGGAGATCAATCTCGCAGACACCCAATTCACACGTGCCGACGTGCTGCTCACGATTGACTCCGCGCCGGCAGTCGGATGGATTGGACAGTACCTGACACCATCTGCCGCAACAGAACAGCGCGCGCCATTCGGAGCCGCGGCGGACGATTGTGGGCTGTTGCGGCTTGAGGCTCCGTGCCGCGGCGCCTGTACACTCCGCCTTCAAGCCCCCGAGACGATAGCGAACGCGGCATGGTTCGACGTGCCCGTGCAAGTGGCCTCCGATATGAAGCCTACCCGCCTCAACCTGATCACTGGAGTAGTGGTCGGCACTCACGCGCTCGGAAGGGGCCAGCGCATCCGCATCACGACCGAACATGAGGCCGGATTGCGTGGGATCGCATACATGACGACCGGCGATGGCGGTGCATTCCGTGCAGAGGGAGTCCTCTCCGGTCCTGCTCGGATCGACACTGTCGTTCTCGACGCCGGAGTCGAGCGCGTCGTTTCGGTTGGACCCAAAGTCCGCGTGCCAGCGGGAGACATTCCGCTGGTTGTCCACGTACCCTGACACCAACTCTGGGAAGATCGCGGTGTCCCCCTGAGCATACGTCGGCCAGTGTTGGCCGCAATCGAAATCGCCAGTACCACAGACACGAGGACATATGTTCGTAGCCATTCAATCGCTCGTCTTGTCATTGGCCCTTGCTGGCAGCTCGGTGCCCTCCTGTGCGAGCCACTCCAAGGCTTTTCGCGCGAAGCCCGAGTCCACGCAAGAGTCCGAACTTGAGAAGCTCGCGTCCGAGCTTAAAGCAGAGCTCGGCAAGGTCGTTGACCAAAACGCCGACCTGCTCAAGAACCCTTGGCTGCGATATGCAACGGCTCATTTCGGACTTGCCGAGCAGGCGGTGAAGTCGCTGGTCGTCAACGGCAAGCCCAACACCGTTGCGACCGCTGACTTTCATTACGGTCTGAGTTCTTTCGTGCGCGCTTTGGAGGAACTGCCGAAATGGGAGCCAAGCAGCTCGGGCTGGGGTGAGGTGACGGGGACAGCGAAAGGGGCGAAGAGGGTAGACAAGCCACAGTCAAAGCAGCTCGACGCCATGGCGAAGGCGCTCAAGGCTATAGAGGCCAAGGCGAATCGATCGCCTGCATTCGAAGCTCCCGGACGCGTGACGTTCGACGAATCGACCACTCCTGCGGCTGCTGCCGAGTACGGTAGTTGCGTAATGATCACGATCGGGCGAATGCTCTACGAAGGAACTCTGGAGCAGGTCACCTGCGAGGGAAAAGCGAAGACGACAAACGTGATGAACGAGCCGCTGACAGAGTTGAAATCTGCCTTGGCCAGTCTGGCCGTCCAAGAGGAAGCGGAGCAGAATCCGGAAAAAGCCGTCTCTGCGCTGGCGCACTCCATAGGCAGAGTAAAGCAAGGTGTCGTTCAGGTGAGGAAGGCGCTTGATGAACTGATGAGATACCATTCACAGGCGACTCCCCGTGTGGAACTCGTCAAAAGTTGGCGTAACGTTCTTTCTGTAATTCACAACTACTGATTCAGCGACGCGCTGCGCTCGCGGTCGGCGTTGCCTTGCGGCGACGCGGAGGCGAGCAGCGAGCCGTAGCAGAACGCAAACAACGCCAAATAGAAATAGTAACGAAAGCACCGCCGTTTTCCTGGTGGAAGCACTACCAGCCACCAGGAAGAACCGATGCCTCGCCACGACTCGATCACTACCGCCTTCACGCAAGTTCTTGAACTCCTCACCGAGCACGGCTTCGACGGAATGGCCAACGCCCTGCAAGATCTGTTGAACGAAGCGATGGAGCTCGAGCGCTCGGCGTTTCCTGCAAGCCGCGCCGTACGAGCGCACCGAGACACGGCGCGGTTTCGCGAACGGCTTCAAGTCAAGCGCGTCGCGACGCGCGCGGGCGCGATCGATCTGCGTGTGCCACAAGTTCGCGGACTCCCCGACGGCGCCGAGGAGGGTTTCTACCCCCACGCACTCGAACGCGGCGTGCAGCGAGCGCGCGCTCAAGCTCGCGATCGCGGAGATGTACGTGCAAGGCGTGTCGACGCGACGCGTGGCGGAGATCACGCGCGAGCTGTGCGGCGTGGACGTGTCGTCGACGCAGGTCTCTCGTGCGTCTGCGGCGCTCGACGAGGAACTCGCGGCGTGGCGCAAGCGTCCGCTCGGTCGCTGCGAGTACTTGGTGCTCGACGCGCGCTACGAGAAAGTGCGTCACGGAGGCTCGGTCGTGAGCTGCGCGGTGCTGTCGGCCATCGGCATTCGCGAAGACGGTAGCGCTCGATCTCGGCGTCAGCGTCAAGCTCTCGGAGGCCGAGGTGCGCGGCGCGAATTCCTCAGCGAGCTGCAAGACCGCGGGCTGTACGGCGTGAAGCTCGTCTCGAGCGACAGCCATCAGGGCCTCAAGGCTGCGCTGCAAGCTCGCATGCCGAACGTGCCTGGCAGCGCTGCCAGTTCCACCTGCAGCGCAACGCGATGAGTTCGTGCCACGTTTACCGATGCGACGTGAAGTCGCCGAGTCGCTGCGCGTCGTCTTCAACGCGCCCGACCGCGCAGGCCAGGCGCCGCCTGGCTGCGACCGTGAAGCAGTACCGAGAGACTGCGCCGAAGCTGGCCGAGTGGATGGAGGAGAATGTGCCGGAGAGCCTGAGCGTCTTCGCGCTGCCCTCTTCGCACCGTCGGATGCTCCGCACGACCAGCGTGCTGGAGCGATTGAACAAAGAGATCAAGCGTCGTACCCGCGTCGCGACGCTGTTCCCCAATGAGTCGTCTCTGCTCAGACTGGTCAGCGCTGTGCTGGCCGAGATCAGCGACGACTGGGAAACCGGACGCGTCTACATCACCCTGGACAACGGCTGAAATCCCACCACGAAAATACAGAAAAGATGTTGCTCAGCCCGTCAAAAGCATCCTGAATGTGCTGGAATCCAATGTGCGTAAGCTGAAGACATCCTGAGAATCGATAGTGCCGACCCCTGGAACGATACGGCATTCCCAGCACCCGTCGATTCAGTGCGAGTTCTGGAGGCGTCCCGAAGCAACTCGTGGTGCAGCGAACTTGGCAGAACGGCGCGAACGCGCGCAAAGCGAGAGCCGCTTCGCGAGTTGAACCGGTGCGAACGTCGGGACCTGGACAAGACACCGCGGGACCTCCCTGTTCAACAGCCGGGGTGCCGTTTGGCGCGAGCGATTCGCGCGCGGACTCGTACACTCGGCGCGCTGTCGAAGCACATCTCGTCGTCCGCGCTCAGGTGCACTCCTTGAATCCGTCCACGCCCGACTCGCCGAAATCCCGCCGCACCGTGCTCGATCTGATCGCGGACAGAACCGGTCACGCGCCCAAGGTGCTGCTCTCCGACGCGGGTTCGGAGCACGGCGCCTCGCCGGTCGTCGATCCGAGCTCGTCTACGTCGAAGCTCGTTCCGCAGGGACGCGGCAACTATCAATTGCTCGGCGAGATCGCGCGCGGCGGCATGGGCGTCATCCTGAAGGGCCACGACACCGATCTTGGCCGCGACGTCGCGGTCAAGGTGCTCGCGAAGGAGCTCGCGCTCAACCCCGCGGTCGTGCAGCGCTTCATCGAGGAGGCGCAGATCGGCGGCCAGCTGCAGCACCCGGGCATCGTGCCGGTGTACGAGCTCGGCCTGATGGCGGACGACTGTCCGTACTTCACGATGAAGCTCGTCAAGGGGCGCACGCTCGCCGCGCTCCTGCAGCAGAGAAAGACGCCGGCCGACAATCGCGGGCGTCTGCTCGCGATCTTCGAATCGGTGTGCCAGACGATGGCGTACGCGCACTCCAAGGGCGTGCTGCACCGCGACCTCAAGCCCTCGAACATCATGGTCGGCGCGTTCGGCGAGGTGCAGGTCGTCGACTGGGGCCTCGCGAAGGTGCTGCATCGCGGCGGAGTCGCCGACGAGAAGCGCGCGCAGGTGAGCATCCACACGGTGATCGAGACCGTGCGCAGCGGTCCGGGCTCGTCGGGCTCGGATTCGCTCGCCGGTTCCGTGATGGGCACGCCGGCGTACATGGCGCCCGAGCAGGCGCAAGGCGAGGTCGAGAAGCTCGACGAGCGCGCCGACGTGTTCTCGCTCGGCGCGATCCTGTGCGAGCTGCTCACCGGCACTCCGCCGTACGAGGAGGGCGCGGTCGGTTCCAGCGACGCGGTCGTCGTGCAGGCCGCGCGCGCGCTGCTCGATCCGGCTCGCGCGCGCATCGAAGCCTGTGACGTCGATCCCGCGCTGAAGCGCCTGTGCCTCGACTGCCTGATGCCCGCGCGCGCGGCGCGGCCTGCGAACGCGGAAGAGGTGGCGAAGGCGGTGCACGAGTACCTGACCTCGGTCGAGGAGCGCGCGCAGAAAGCCGAGGTCGCCGCGCTCGAAGCGCGCATCAAGGCCGCCGAGGAGCGGCGCGCGCGCCGCTTGACGGTCGCGCTCGCGGGCACGGTCGCCGCAGCGCTCCTGATCGGCGGCGCCGGCTTCTACTGGGTGAATCACGAGCGCTCGAAACGCGTCGAGCAGACGCGCGCGGCGGTCGAAGCGGCGCACGGCGAGGCGATCGAGTTCGGACGCGCCGGCAAGCCCGCGGAAGCGCTCGTGTCCGCGCGGCGCGCGCTCTCCCTCGCCCAGGCGGGCGACGCGGACGCGGCGTTGCGCGAGCGAGCACAGAACTTCGTCGCGCAGGCGGAGCTCGACGCGGGCGCGGCGGAGCGCGAGCGCACGTTCCGCGAGCAGGACGAGACGCTGCGCAAGCGCCTGGTCGACCTGCGCCTCGCGCAGATCCAGACGATCGGCAACACCGCGCGCGAGCGCGAGCTCGACGCCGAATTCGCAACGGCTTTCCACGAGTACGGCGTCGATCTGGAGGGGGACGACCTCGTTCCCGCGTTGAAGCGCATCCGCGAGCGCGCGATCGCCGAAGAGGTCGCGCTCGCGCTCGACGACTGGGGACGCTTGCGCCGCCGCGTGCACGGCGCGAAGTCGGAGAAGGCCGAGAACCTGCTCTACCTCGCCATGGATCTCGATCCCGAGCCCGGGCGCTTGCGCCTGCGCCAGGCGATCTTCGACAACGATCTCGACGTGCTGCTCGAGCTCGCGGCGCCGCAGAACCTGTCGAAGCTCGCTCCCGGTTCGATCTGGGTGCTCAGCGCCACGCTCTGGGATCGTTATCCCGATCACCGGCCCGACGTCTACCGCATGTACGACCAGGCGCAGCACCTGTACCCCGACGACTTCGTGCTGCAGTCGATCGGCGGCAACATCTACCAGCTCGCGGGACGCAACGACTCCGCTCTCGTGTGCCGCACGGCCGCGCTCAGCTTGCGCCCGGGCGACATCACCGCGCGCCTGCGCCGCGCGGATTCGCTGTACTTCCTCGGCCGCCTGACCGAAGCCGAGGGCGCCTACCGCGCGTGCGTCGCGAGCGCGCCCAGGAACGCCGAGGCCCACTACAGCCTGGGCCTGGCTCTGCTGCAGCTCGGCGACCACGCGGGCGATCTCGCCAGCCTCACGCGTTCCCTGGAGCTCGAGGACGATCCGAACCGGCGGCCGGACCTCGAGGCCGCCCGCTTCTTCGTCGGGCAGATCCAGCGCGAGGACGTCGTGCGCCTGCTCGCCGAAGAGACGTTGCCGAACAACTTCGTCACGTACCTCTACGCCCTGCTCGATCACCCCGATCCCAGGCAGCGCGATCCCGCGCTCGTGTTGCGCACGCTCGAGGAGCGCGCCTCGCTGATCGCCGACGCGAGCTGGCTCTACGTGGTCGAGACCGTCGCGCGCGTGCGCGCGCAGGACTGGCCGGGCGCGCTCGCGGCGATCGAGGGGCACTACAGGACGCCGGAGTACATGCTCCTGACGCCCAGCGCGCACGACTTCGTGCGCGCGCTCATCTACAGCCGGCTCGGCCGTGAGGGCGAGGCGCGCGAGTGCTTCAAGCGCGGCATGGTCGCCTGGAACACGCAGACCGGCGGCAACCCCGCCGCGTGGGAACACTCCGACGTGATGCGCTGGCGCCGCGAGGCCGAAGCCGCGCTCGCGAAGTAGCTCGCGGCGAGACGCGCGTTGATCAACGTCGATGCGCGAGCGGCCACGCGGCGCGAACGGTCACAGCCCGGCGAACTTCTTGATGTCGCGCTCGTGCTTCCCGAGCGTCTTCTGCAGCGCCGTCACCGCCGCGGTCACGTCCGCCTTCGAGCCCGACTTCAGCGCGTCCTTGAACGCCGCATGCTTGGCCGCGAGCTCCTTGTCGCCCGCCGAACCGTCGAGCAGATAGGAAACGAGCAGTCCCGCCTCGTGATACAGGCGGCTCGAGCCGGGCACGTCCTTGATGTCGAGCGCGAAGGCGAACACGTCGTCGAGCTTGTGCAGGCCGCCGGACTTCTTGATCTCGCCGAACGCGAACGAGCGCAGCCCCCAGCCATCGGCGCCCGCCGCGACCGTTGGGTCGGGCATGAAGCGCTCGACGTAGGACGCCGCTCCGTAGCGCAGCCAGCGCGGGATCTTCTTCTCGTTCCAGAACGCGGCGACGAACGCCGTGCCGTCATCGGCCCCGGTCGACGCGATGCGCTCGCTCACGGACATCCACGAAGGATCGATCGCTTCGACGAAACTCTGCGCCGCCGCCCAGCGCAACCACAGCGGCCCCCAGCTGCCGGCCTTGGGGTCCTTGCGATCCCAGTAGCTGACGCCGCAGCCCAGGAACTGCGGCGGCTTCGCCTCGGTGTCGAAGAAGAGGTCCGCGAAGTACGCGCCGTGCAGCGAGGAGTAGCCCTCCGCCTCGGGGAAGACCGGCTTGTTGCCGGCCACCTGGTTGTACTGCTCGAGGCTGTTGAGCACGACGAACTCGAGCTTCGTCTTCGGCTCGACGCCGAAGATGCGCACGAGCTCGGCCCAGGTCTTGTCCGCGTGCCAGCGCGCGAGGTTGCCGCCCTCCCAATCGCAGGTCGTCGAGACGATGAAGTGCTCCCCGGCGAGCTCCCAGGTGTGTTCGACGCTCGAGTGGTATTCGTTGGCCTTGGCCATGTCGAGCCACTCGTCGCCGCACTTCCACAAGAGCGCGGTCCACTTCGCCGTGTCGTCCGGCGCGATCCAGCTGTTGTCGTCGGCGCGGAACGCGTAGCCGGCGGCCTTCCACTGCTCGACCTGCTTCTCGCGCGCCACGTCGAACGGATTGACCCACGCGCCCTTCTCGTCCTTCGTCCAGCCCATGTTGAGGAACGGCACGTCGCCCTCGGGCACCCAGTCGTCCTTGTAGCGCGCGAGCCCCTTGCTCTTCATGCGCGCGGCTTCCTCGCGCTTGTACTTCGAGAGTTCGGCGAAGCTCTCGAACCACTTCTTGTCGTAGAGCTGGTGACGCAGCGCCTTGTGCGCGACCTCGTTGTTCGCGTCGAGCTCGAGCACCTTGCGGTACACCTTCTTCGCGTTCTCCTCCTGCGCGCTGGTCGAGCACGCGGCGGCCAGCTCGAGCAGCTTGGCGACGTCCTTGCCCGCGGCGGCGATCTTGGCGTCGAGCTCGGCATCGTCGGCGACGAACACGAGCGGCGTGGAAACGGACTCCGGTCGCGCGATCGACGTGGGGAGCAGGGTGAGGACCAACGAGGCGATCATGAAGGGTGCGAGCGCATCCGACTCGCGCGGGGGAGAGACGACGGTGGGAGCCTTCGCGGCAGGTTCGCAGCCCGGGACCGCGAGGCGCGTTGCGCGTTCGAGTATGGGCGAACTTCCGGCGCCGAGCCAGCGTGCGCGGCGCGGGTTCGAGGCGGCGGGAGGGGCTTCGCGCACCTCCGGGCCCCGCGATTCGGCGCCCGCGCGCCGCTTCTCCGACGACGCCAGCGCATGCCGCGGCTCGGCGGGTCGCGCGTCGCGCTGGTCAGATCGCTTTCCCGCGCCAAGCGACGTCGCACGGAAGGGCAAGATCGCGCGACGCGACGGCCGCCTCACGCCGGGCTCGTCGCGCGCGCGCGTTTGCGCAATGCCTGGTACGCGAACGGAATGACGAGCGCGCTGAAGACCGTCGACGCGACCAGACCGAAGATCAGGCTCCACGCCAGGCCCGAGAAGATCGGATCGAGCGTGATCGGCCACGCGCCGAGCATCGCGGCGCCTGCCGTCAGCGCGATCGGCCGCAAGCGCTGCACTCCCGCTTCGATCGCGGCATCGCGAGCGGAGCTCCCGCCCGCCTCGCGTTCGCGGGCGAAGTCGATCAGGATGATCGAGTTGCGCACCGCGATGCCGGCGAGCGCGATCATGCCGATCATCGCCGTGGCGGTGAACCACACCGGATCGTGGAAGCCGCCGACGTCGCTGCTGCCGAAGACCTGCAGGAGCCAGAAGCCCGGCAGGATGCCGAGCAATCCGAGCGGAATCGCCGCCATCACGACCAGCGCGAGCACGAACGACCCGGTCTGGAGCACGAGCAGCACGTAGATCCCGACCAGCGCTCCGCCGAAGGCCAGGCCGAGATCGCGGAACACATCCAGCGTCACCTTCCACTCGCCTTCGCCGGTCCAGCGCGCGGCGATGCCCGCCGGCAGCGGGTCGGTCGCGAGGCTCTTCTCGAGCGTCGAGACGACGTCGAAGGGCGCGCGTCCGGCGATCTCGCCGATGACGAAGACCGTGCGCTCGAGATCCTTGTGGTAGATCGGCGCGTCGCCGAGCACCGCGGCGAATCGCCCGAGCTCCGCGAGCGCCACGATCGAACCGTCGGCGCAGCGCACGCCGATGCGCGCGAGCTCGCTCGTGCCGCTGCGCTCCGCGCGCGGGAGCACGACGCGCACGAGCAGCGGTTGCCGTTCGCCTTCCTCGTGCACCGTCGCGGCGCTGCTGCCCGAAAGCGCCAGACGCAACGTGGCGGCGATCGCCTCGGCGCCGACGCCGTGCAGCGCAGCCTTCTCCTTGTCGAGCCGGAAGTCGACCCGCGCGTGCTCGTCCTCGGCGAGCACGTCGACGTCCACGACGCCGCGCAGGTTCGCGAGACGCCCGGCGACCGTGCGCGCGGCGGCGACGAGCTCGGGCGGGCTGCGCTCTGGCGCGCCGTGCACTTCGGCGACGATCGTCGCCAGCACCGGCGGCCCGGGCGGGATCTCGACGACCTGCACGCGCGCCGCGTGGCGCGCGGCGACGGCGTCGAGCTCGGCGCGCAGTGCGAGCGCGATCGTGTGGCTCTTGCGCTCGCGCTCGTCCTTGGGCGAGAGCGCGATGCGCAAGTCCGCCAGATGCGCGCCGCGTCGCAGGTCGTAGCGGCGCACGAGGCCGTTGAAGTCGATCGGGCCCGCGAGGCCGACGTAGGAAGTCACGTGCGCGACCTCGGGCACGCGCGTCAGGACGCGCACGAAGTCCGCGGCCGCGCGATCCGTCGCTTCGAGCGTCGAGCCTTCGGGGAGGTCGATCACGAGCTCGAGATCCTGCTTGTCGGCGTACGGCAGCATCTTGAGCGGCACGCCGCCGCTGATCACGAGCCAGCCGGCGAGCGCGCTCAGCCCGAGCAGCACGAGGCCAAGCAGCGCTCGCGGTCCGCGCCGGTCGATCAACGCGCCGAGCAGCCGCCGGTACGCGCCGAGGAATCGGCCTTCGCGCGCGGTCTCGTGCTGCACCGGCTGTGCGCGGCGCGCGAGCAGTCCGTAGGCCATCCAGGGCGTGATCGTGAACGCGACGAGCAGGCTCATCGCCATCGCGACCGGCACGGTCAGCGCCATCGGCCGCATGTACGGCCCCATCATGCCGGTGATGAAGAAGAGCGGCAGGAAGGAGAGCATCACCGCCAGCGTCGCGACGATCACCGGCGGGCGCACTTCGTTCACCGCGACGAGCACCGACTTCAGCGGCGAGAGCTTCCCGCGCGCGAGATGCCGGTGCACGTTCTCGACGTCGACGATCGGATCGTCGCAGACCAGACCGAGCACGAGCACGAGCGCGAACAACGTCACGCGGTTCACGCTGTAGCCGGCGACGAGGTTGACGAGCAGCGTCAGCGCGAAGGTCACGGGCACGGCCGCGGCGACGATCCAGCCCTCGCGCCAGCCCAGCGCCCAGCACACCAGCGCGATGACCGTCGCGATCGCGAGCAGGAGATGCCCGAGCAGCTCGTCGACCTTCTCGTCCGCCGTGCGGCCCCAGTCGCGCGAGACGAGCACGCCGACGCCGGCGGGCACGACCGCGGGGCGCACGCGCTCGAGCTCCGCGAGCAGTGCGCGCGAGACGCCGACCGCGTTCGTGCCGCGCTTCTTGGCGAAGGTGAGCGTGACCGCGCGCGAGCTCCCACCACTCTCCTGCGCCCCTGCCGCGGGGCCGAAGGCGAGGGATACGTAGGCGTCGAGCTCGGCCGGCCCGTCGATGACTCGCGCCACGTCCGCGAGGTGCACCGGCGCACCCTCGTGCACGCCGACGACCACCGCGCCGACGTCGCGCGCCGACTCGAGGAAAGGTCCGGCGAGCACCTCGACGCGCCGATCGGCGCGATCGAAGCTGCCTGCGACGACGGCCGCGTCCGCGCGCGCGAGCGCCTCGCGCACGTCCGCGGGCGCGAGACCGCGCGCCGCGAGCGCATCCGCATCGAGCTCGACGCGCACCTCGCGCGCCGCGCCGCCGAGGATGCCCGACTTCGACACGTCCTCGATCGTCTCGAGGCGGCCGAGCAGTTCCTCGGCCACGCGCCGCAGCGCTCCTTCGTCGAGCTCGTTCGAATGCAGCGTGAGCGCGACGATCGGCACGTCGTCGACGTCGACCGGACGCACGCTCCAGCCGGCGACCCCCGGCGGCACCTCGTGGCGGTGCGCGTCGATCGCGGCGGAGATGCGCACCAGCGCGCGTTCCCGATCCTGGCCGACGAAGAAGCGCACCGTGACCACCGCGCCCTCGCGGCGCGAGACGGAGTAGACGTGCTCGACGCCTTCGAGCTGCCACAGGAGCTTCTCGAGCGGCGTCGCCACGAGCGTCTCGACCTCCGCCGCGCTCGCTCCCGGGAACGCGACGGAGACGTCGACCGTCGGCACGACGATCTGCGGTTCCTCCTCGCGCGGCGTGAACCACAACGCGATCACGCCCGCGAGCGCCGCCGCGACGAGCACGAGCGGCGACAGCGGCCCCGTGACCGCCTGCTGGACGATGCGCCCGATCCAGCCGCCCGCATCCGGCTCCGGCGTGTTCATCGGCCGCGCTCGCTGCAACCGAGCGTCTCGCCGCCGCGCAGACCGCTCAGGACTTCCACCGTTCCGGGTGCGAGCTCCTCGCCGAGCGTCACGACGCGCGCGCGCCACACGCCCTCTTCGCGCACGAGCGTCGTCCACAGCTGGCCGACGCGCTGGAAGCACTTCGCGGGAGCGCGCACGAGCTCGCGCTCGCCCACGGCGATGCGCACGCGCGCGAACATGCCGGCGTGCACACCCGAGCTCTCGGGCAGGTCGATGCGCACCTCGAAGCTGCGCGTGCGCGCGTCGGCCGCGGGCAGGATCTCGCTCACGCGGCCCATGAGGTGCGCGCCGGTGGCGGGCAGCTCGACGGCGAGCTCTTGTCCGCGGCTGACGTGACCGATCAAGCCCTCGCGCACCGACGCTTCGACGCGCAGCGCGGCCGGATCGAGCAGCACGAGCAGCGGCACGCCCGGCGCGGCGCTGTCGCCGGGCTCGGCGCGGCGCTCGGACACCAGGCCGTCGATCGGCGAGCGGATGCCCGCGTGCGAGAGCGCGGCTTCCGTCTCCGCCAGCGCGGCGCGCGCCGCTTCGCGCTGCGCCGTGGCCGACGCGAGCGCGGCCGCGGACTCGGCGACGCCCGCGCGCGCCTCGAGATCGGCGCGTTGCGCGTCCTCGAGCTGCGCTTGCGTGGCAGCGCGCTGCGCCAGCAGCGTGCGCGTGCGTTCGAACGCAGCACTCGACTGGTCGAGGCGCGCATGCGCCTGCTGCTCGCGCTGGCGCGCGCTCTCGATCGACGCTTCGGCCGCGGCGAGCGCCTGGCGCGACTGGTCGACGCGCGCGACGAACTCGCGATCGTCGAGGCGCACGAGCAGCTCGCCTTGCGACACGCGCTCGCCCGCCTGGCGCGCAACCTCGAGCACGCGACCGGCGATCTGCGCCGCGACGTGGATCGTGCGCCGCGAGCGCACGCTGCCGACGACCTCTTCGTGATCGGCGACGCGCGCGAGCTCCGCGAGCCCGCTCTCTCTCGGAGCCGGCCATTCCGGTTCGTGTTGCCGCTCGCGCGCGACACCGGGCTCGGGCGGCGCGCCTTTCCATGTGCGCCACGCGAACCAGGCCAGCGCCGCGCCGGCGATCAGGAGCACGAGACGCGTCGTGGCCGAGGACTTCGAGCTCATGGAGCCGGCTCCCGCGCGCCCAGGTCCCAGCGGCCGAGCGCGTGCGCGAGCGCGACGCGAGCGCGCAGCACGTCGATGCGCGCGCGCACGCAGTCGCCTTGCGCGCGCGTGCGATCGCCCTCGACCTCGAGGAAACGCGTGACTGGCGCGGCGCCGGCGCGGAACTGGCTCTCGACGAGCTGCAGCGTCTCGTCCGCGGCCGCGCGCGCGCCGTCGGCGACGATCTGGCGCGCGAGCGCTTCCTCCAGACCGATCCACGCGGCCTCGAGCTCGACGTCGATCGCGATCTCGAGCCTGCGGCGCTGCGCCGCGAGCGCGAGCCGCTCGGCTTCGCGGCCGTGCACCGTCGCGCGGCGCGCACCGCCGTCGAAGAGCGACCAGCTCAGCGCGAGGCGCGCCTCGACGTTCGGGTCGCCGAAGTCGAGACCGGCGTGGTCGTCGACGGCCCACGAGCGGACTTGCGCATCGAGGCTCGGCCACCACGCGCGTCGCGAGGCCTCGAGCGCGCGGTCCACGGCGTCGAGGCGGCGATCGAGAGCTCCCAGCTCCGCGCGCGTGCGTCGCGCTTCCGCGCGCGCGGCGTCGAGGTCGGGCGGTGCGAGCGCGAAACGCGGCTCCGCGGCGGAGAGTTCGATCGGCGTGCCCGGGTCGAGCGAGAGGAGCGCGCGCAATGCAGCTTGCGCCAGGCGGCGCGCGCGTTGAGTCGAGAGAGCGCGCTCGCGCGCCTGCGCGAGGCGCACGGCGAGCGAGAGCTCGTCGGAACGCAGGGCCGCCCCGGCCGCGACGCGCGAGCGCGCGCTCGTCACGCTCGCTTCGTCCGTGTGCAGCAGCTCCTCGGCGGCGCGCACGTCGAGCCAGGCCGCGAGAGCCGACGCGATCAGGCTCGATTCGAGGGCGCGCGCGTCCTGGTGGCGCGCGGCGAGCTCCTGCGCGGCGCCCTCGCGCGCGAGTCCGTCCTGCCCGCCGCGCCAGAGGTTCCAGCTCAAGGCGAGCCCGGCCTGCGTCGCGTTGAAGGTTCCTGGCGCGTTGAAGTCCGTGCCCGCCGCGAGACGTTGCGCGTCGATCTTCTCGAAGAGGAAGGTCGAAGGCGCGTTGCTGCGCAGCACCGCGCTCGAGAGATCCAGTCGCGGCGCGAGCGCGCTCTGTGCCTGTTCGAGCAGCGCCCGCGCCGCGTCGCTGCGCGCGCGCGCTTCCGCGAGCGTCGGGTTGCGTCGCGCGAGCAAGTCGAGGAGCTCCTCGAGCTCGAGAGGACCGCCGGCCACGATCGGTGGCGCGCTGTCGACATGCGGTGCTCTCGCCAGCGGGGCGTGGTCCGACGCTTCGGTGCGGCGCGGCTGGTGGGACGCGCACGCAGCCAACGCGAGCAGCGGACCGAGAAAGCGCGGCACGCGGCGAGTGGAGTCCACGGCGCAGATTAGAACCGAGTGCGTAGCCGGGTCTCTACGCCCGAATCGGTAGCCGGCGCGTTCGAGAGTGCGCTCGGCAACGACCTCGCGGGTCGAGTCACGCCGCGACCAGCCGGCGCCTCCGCGCGGAGCGCCGCGTTCGGCGTCAACGTCGCGTCGTTTCCCGCGCGAGGAAGAGCACGATCGCTCTCGAGCGCGCGTCGTCGAGCTGCGCGTGCTCGAGCAGGTACGCGCACAGCTCGAGCGCGGCCGCGGCGCTGTCGGAACGCGCGCGCAGGAACTCCGCCGCCTCGGCTGGCGTGTGGCAGCGCGCGCAGCGGAGCTCGAACTCGCGCGCGCCGGCGGCGATCGAGAGCTCGACGGCCGGCCCGGGCGCGACCGCCAGCGAGGCGTCGGCGGTGACGACCCACGCGTACAACAGGCACGCTCCCGCGCCGACGAGCGCGATCGAGAGCGACGTGCGACGGACGCTCTTGGGTTGCATGCTCAGACGCGATCGAAGCGTTCCGAATGGATGCGTTCGGGGTCGACGGAGAGCTGCGCGAGCGCGCGCTCGATCGCGTCCATCATCGGCGGAGGTCCGCAGACGAAGAAGGCCCAGCGTTCGAAGCCGGCCGGCAAGTGCCGCGCGAGCAGCGCGGCGTCGACGAAGCCCGCTTCGGCGCGCGGATCGGGATCGCGCTCCTCGAAGACCGCGATCCACCGGAACCGCTCGGTCGCGAGCGCCGCGAGCTCGCTCGCGAACACGGCGCGCTCGCGGTTGCGCGCGGCGTGGAACAGGATCACCGGGCGCGGATCGCGGCGCTCGCGCAGCGTGAGCACGATCGAGCGCATCGGCGTGATGCCGATGCCGCCGGCGATGAGAACGAAGCCCGGCGCCGCGACGCGCTCGGGCGTGAAACCGCCGAACGGCCCGTCGAGCCACACGCGCGTCCCCGCGCGCATCGCCGGCACCGTGGTGCCCGACCAGTCGCCGAGCGCCTTGATCGCGAGCTCCACGCGCCCGCGCTCGCGCGCGACGGCCGAGGAAGCGATCGAGAGCGGATGCTGCTCGCGCGCGAACGGTGAGCGGCCCGTGATCAGCCACACGAACTGTCCCGCTTCGAACGCGAGGCCGGCGTGCCCGCGCGGCTCGATGACGAGAGTGCGCGTCGAAGCGCCTTCGTCGCGGTTCTCGACGATCTCCCACGGCGCTCGCCGCAGCGCGAGCGGCCGCAGCAGCCGATGTCGCACGACGAGGACGAGCACGAGGAGCGCGAACGAGCACAGCACGAAGCGAACCGATGAGGCTCGCGACGCCGAGCCCGCGAGCAGCGCGTGCGCGAGCATCCCGGCGACGATGACGAGCGCGAGCACGCGGTGCGCCGCGCGCCAGAGCTCGTAGGAGACCGGCAGCTTGCGGCGCAGGAGCGCGCTCGCGACGACGAGGCCGGCGCTCCAGAGCGCGATCGCGCCCGCGCGACTCGCCCACGAGCCGTGCAGCGGATCGAGGAAGCTCGCGGACGCGCGTCCGCCGCCGAGGAGCAACGCGGTGTGCGCGCCCGCGAAGGCGAGCGCGAGGCAACCCATCTGGCGGTGGAAGAGAGCCAGTGCGTCGGTTCCGAAGGGTTCGGAGACCCAGGACACGCGCGCCACGAGCGCGAACTCGAGCGCGAGCAGCGCAAAGGCCACGAATCCGGCCGCGAGGCCGAGAGCGGCCACGAAATCGCGCGCGCCGAGCTCGTGACGCGCCGCCGCGGCGACGCACAGCGGGAGAAGCGCGAGCGCGACGAAGAGGCCGAGGATCGTCGACGCGCGCGAGGAGGATTGCATGCCGGAGGGACGCGCGGGTTCTCGGAGTCCTCACTCGCGCGGCGCGACGAGTCTAGTGTCCCGTCTCGCAAGTACCTTGAACGAGGCGACGTGATGGATCGAGGCTGGCAAGGCGCCCCGACGACGCGTATTCGCTGCAATACTCGGAGGAGGCGCAACGCCGCCAGCGTCGATCCAGCGCGGCGGATCGTTCAAGGGACTTGCGAGACGGGACACTCGAGCCTGGCAATGCGCTCCGTTTCACGCCGCCCGCCCGGACCCGCGCGACGACGGCAGGCGTTCGAGCAACCGAGGGCGCGCGCGTGCGCACTTGTTCGCGCCCTCAACGCTTCACGGCGCTGAACAACCCCTCGGCGACCCAGTCGGCGAACCACGCGCGCACCTTGCCCTGCAGCTCGTCGGGCGTGCCGTCGAAGACCTCCGCGCCGGCTTCGATCGCTTGCGGGAGCGTGCGGCCGGCGCGCAGCGCCGCGAGCACGGCGAAGGCCGCATGCTCGAGGTCCATGCGCCACATGACCCACTCCTTGCGGTAGACGACGATCCAGCTCTTCGTGCGCTTGGTGATCGGAGCCTCGCGGTCGTTGCGCAGCGCGCTGACGGCCGCGTTGGCGGCGTGATCGAGCTCGAGCAGGCGCGCTGCGCGGATGAGCTCGATGCGCGCGCGCTCCCACGCCTCGGGCGGCACCTGCGCCAGCGCCTGAGCGTCCAGACGCGGCGACTCGGGCTCGTCGAAGACGATCGTGATCGTGTTCTCGACGCGCGCGACGTCGGCGAGGAAGGCGCGCTGGCGCAGCTTGGGCGCGCCCTTCCCTTTCGAGAGGAACTCGGGCAGCGCGTAGCCGAGGAAGTTGAGCGAGTAGTGCCGCGACGGATGCGCGCGCAGGTACGCGACCATCAGCTCGTCGAACCCCTCGGGACCGAGGAAGCGGCGCAGCGCGGGGAAATCGACCGCGAGCGCTTCGAGCATGCGCAGGCGGTACATCGTCGTGTAGATCTCGACGCGCTCGTCCGGCGCGAGCGATTTCGACGGCAGGATGTGCGCGCGCGCGAGCTGCGCGTCGGCGGCGCGGCCTTCGTGCGGTCCGACGACGGCTTCCTGCATCCAATCCTGCAGCGCTTTCAGGCTCGTTCGAGGCTTCGGAGCGTTCGACGCGCGGACCGGAGCTCGCTTCGCGCCAGCCGCCGTCCGCTCGATGCGCCGCTCGGGTCGCGGCGCGAGCGTGCGCGCCTTGCGCGAGGCCTTCGCGGCGGCGCGCGAGGGCGAGGTCTTCGCGCGCGCCGCGTTCCTGCGCGCCGCGTTCGCGCGCGGCTTGGCGCTCATCGCGCACCCGCCTTCGAGAGCGCGCGCGTCGCGCGGGCGGAGCTCCCGAGCGCGCGCTCGATGTGTTTCCTCGCCTTGAGCACTTCCGCGTGCACGACCTCGAAGGCCGGGATCTCGTCGTCCCACTCGAGCAAGGTCGAGCGTCCGCCCGAGAGCTTGACCGAGTGCTCGTAGAGCTTCCACACCTCCGGGATGACGTGATCGGAGTGCGTGTCGACGATGTGCGTGCCTTTGTTCGTGTGCCCGGCGAGGTGGTAGTAGACGACGCGCTCGTGCGGGATCGCGTCGATGTAGGCGCGCGCGTCGAAGCCGTGGTTGAACGAGCTCACGTAGACGTTGTTCACGTCGAGCATGAGCGCGCAATCGGCATCTTCGGCGAGGCGCGCGAGGAACTCCGCCTCGCCCAGCGTCGACGAGGAGAACTCGACGTACGACGAAGGATTCTCGAGCGCGATCGGCCGCTCGAGCACGTCCATCACGGTCTTCACGCGCGCCGTGACGTGCTTCAGCGCCGCCTCGGTGTACGGCATCGGCAGGAGATCGTGCACGTTGCGCCCCGCGACGCCGGTCCAGCACAGGTGATCGCTGACGAACTTCGCGCCGATGTGATCGGCGAGACGCTTGAGCTTGCGCAGGTACTCGCGATCGAGCGGATCCGTGCTGCCGATCGACATCGACACGCCGTGCATCACGATCGGATAGCGCTCCGCGACCTCCTCGAGGATGTGCAGCGGCCTCCCGCCCGAGTCCATGAAGTTCTCGGACACGATCTCGAACCAGTCGACCTTCGGCTGCTTGCCGAGGACGTGCTGGAAATGCTGGCTGCGCAGGCCGACTCCCAGCCCGAGGTCGGGCATGTCGAAGCGCGGCTTCTCGATCTTGCGCGGTGCGGCGGGCGCGGGCGTCATGGGATCCGAATGATAGTAGCGGGGCGCAAGAGTCGCAGTGCGTACGCACGCCGCCGCTGCCGAGCGCGCGGGAGACGTGGGGGAGCGTCGCCCGCTCCCGCGATCAAAACAGCGGGCGGAGCACGGTCGAAGCCGTCCTCCGCCCAAGTTCGATGCGACTCGCGCGTTGCGCGATACGGTTCAGCCGCTCTTGCAGGAGTTCGACTTGCAGGAGTTGCTCTTGCAAGAGTTCGACTTGCACGAGTTCTTGTCGGCGTTGCAGCCGCCCTTGCCCTTGCAGGAGTTCTTGCCCTTGCAGCCGTTGTCGCTGCTGGAGCAGCCACCCTGACCCTTGCAGGCATTGAGTCCCTTGCAAGCGTGCTTCGAGCTCGCGCTCGCGCCCGAATCGTGGGTCGACTTGCAGCTGGTCATCGCCGGCGTGCCCGCGACCATCGCGGCGATGGCGGCGGCGGTCAGAACGTGGAGCTTCTTGTGAGCCATGTTTGCTTTCTCGATGTGGTTGAGGAGCTGAGAGGGTTCCGCGACGCGGTTGAATCCGGTCTTGTTGCCCCCTCCATACGTACCGTGGCGCACCCCCGGATGCACCCACCCCCAAGAAAAACCACCCCCGACCCCGTGCACCACCCCGGTTACCACCCAACAACCTCACCCCACGCAATCCACCCGATCACTCCGTCTCCGCTTCCGCCCCAGCACCCCGCGCAATCCGTGGCCGCCGGTTGAGCCGCCTCCGTCCGCGGCGCGCCGCGCGCGCGCCGCAGAAGCGGTGGCGCGGCGGCCGCGGGTTGTGCGGGGTCCACGTGCGGAGCACGCGCGTGTGGCGCGTTGCTCTGCTTCTCGCCGCGGGCTTCTCACTTGCCGCGCGCGCGCCCCCTCGTCACTCCAACCCCATCCCCGCCACCCCATCCTCATCGAACCCGAGCAGATGCCCGATCTCGTGATACAGCGTCACCCGGATCTGCTCCTGCAACTCCTCCCGCGTCTTCACCGCGCGCTCGATGTTCCTCTGGAACAACAGAATCCTGCGCGGCAGCAAATCCCCCGTCGGCTCGCCCTTCTCCAACTCCGACGCCCCGACGAACAACCCCAACAGATCCGGCGGCGTCCCCGCCGGATCCTCTCGATCGATCATCCACTCCGACGGCACCGGCTCCACCACCACCTCCGTCGTCTCCAGCGGCGCGCGGAACTCCTTCGGCAGCGACTCCACGGCCTGTTCGACGACCAGCTCGAACTCCTCCGCCGTGCACCTCGGCGGCAACGACGCCGCCGGATCGAGCTCATGCGCTTGCACGAGCAGCGCATCCGCCATCTCGAACTCGCCGCGCAGATCCGCGAGCAGCGCCAGACGATCGAGCGTCGCCGCGTTCTCGTCGCGCGCGCGCAACACGCGAAAGAGCCGCTCCGCCTCCTCGAGATTCCACTCGCGCAGCGCGAGCTCCGCGCGCGCCCAGAGCAGATCGGGATCGTCGCCCTCGGCATCCCCCGAGTCCTGCGACAGCGACCTCGCATGCTCGATCAAGCCGTGCGCCCGGCGCAGATTGCCGAGCTCGATGCACGCCAGTGCCTCGGGGATCCAGCGCTCGGGCCAGTCCGGATCGAGCTCCTCCAACGCCTCCAACGCATCGCTCGCGCGCCCCTCGTCGAGCGCGGACCAGGCGCGGTCGAGGACCTCGTCTTCGGGGCCCAGGTCCTCGTCTTCTTCGGTGTCGTAGGGGGACATCTTGCCTCGTCGGGAAAGCGGCGCGGCATTCTCGCGCGACGCCGAGTCAAACTCCAGCACCGATCGGCGCCCGCGCGTGTTCAACGCGCTCGCGATCGACGACCGGCCTTGGTAGCGCGTTTGGGAGCGCGCTCGGACGGCTCGCGTGTCATGCCGCGCGCGGGCTTCGCGCTCGCCGCGAGCTCGCTCTTGCTCGCCGCCCACGAGCAGATCGGACAGCGCGTCATGTCGTGACGCAGAGCGGGGCAGTGCTCGCGACCGAAGAGGATCATCGCGAGATGCAGATGGATCCACGTGCTCTCGGGGAAGAGCGCCTTGAGATCGCGCTCGGTGCGTTCGACCGACGATCCATCGGAGAGCCCCCAGCGCCGCGCGAGACGATGGATGTGCGTGTCGACGGGGAACGCCGGGATGCCGAACGCCTGGCAGAGCACGACGCTCGCCGTCTTGTGCCCGACCCCGGGCAGCGCCTCGAGCTCCTCGAAGGTGCGCGGCACGCGCCCGCCGTGCTTCTCGACCAGGAGCTTCGAGAGCGCGCTCAGGTTGCGCGCCTTCGACGGCGCGAGCCCGCACGTGCGGATCAGCGCCAGGATCTCGTCGACCGGCACGCGGCTCATCGTCTCGGGCGTGTCCGCGCGCGCGAAGAGCGCCGGCGTGACCAGGTTCACGCGCGCGTCGGTCGTCTGCGCCGAGAGCAGCACGGCGACGAGCAGCGTGAAGGGATCGCGATGCGCGAGCGGGATCGGCGGAGCGGGATAGAGCTTCTCCAGCGTCTCGCGAATGCGCGCGGCCTTGTCGGCGAGCTTCATGGTCGCGCGCATGCTACCAGCCGCGCGCAAGCGGCCGTCGCGCAGCTCCCGGCGCGAGCTCCGTTGTCTTCTCGCGCGCACGCAGGCTGGACGCGCGGGTTGCGGCGACGACAATACGCGCCATGGATCTGCAAGCGCGCATCGACGACTTCCTCGCCGGCCGCGTCTACGCCGTGGCGGGCGCGTCGAAGGATCGCTCGAAGTACGGCAACAAGGTCCTGCGCTGCTACCTGCAGCACGCGCTGCGCGCGATCCCGGTGAATCCCAACGAAGCGACGGTCGAAGGCGTCGCGTGCGTGAAGGATCTCGCGTCGCTCGGCGAGCCCGTGCACGGTCTCTCGATCATCACGCCGCCGCCGGTGACGGAACGGCTGGTCGAGGAAGCGGCGCGCGCCGGGATCCAGCGCGTGTGGATGCAACCGGGCGCCGAGAGCCGGCGCGCGATCGAGCGCGCGGAGGCACTGGGGCTTTCGGTGATCGCCGGTGGACCGTGCCTGCTCGTCGTGCTGGGATACCGCGAGACGTGAGCTCGCCGAGCGGTACCGGCCGCTGGCGCGCGCATCGAGCTCGAACGCCATGCTCTATTGCCAGAAGTGCGGCTCGCGCAATCCCGACAGCGCGTTGCGCTGCGTGAGCTGCGCCGCGGCGGTCGGGCCGGGCGATCTGACGCCGCCGGGCGGAGGAGCCGCGGAGCTCGCGCAGGAACCGAGCGCGGGCCTGCGCTTCGTGCTGCCCGTCGGCCGCTCGGCGCTCTCGATCATCGCCGGCTATCTCGGGATCGCCGCGCTGCTGCTCTATCCCGCGCCGCTCGCGCTGATCTTCGGCTGGCTCGCGTTGCGCGAGCTGAAGACGAACCCGCGCTTGCACGGCCGAGGGCGCGCGTGGTTCGGCATCGTGATGGGCATCCTCGGCACGCTCGGGTTGATCGTGAAGCTCGTCCTCACGTATCGCTGAACGCGGAACGCCGAGCGCGCCAGCCGGATCGAGCCGCGATCCGAGGATCAGCTCTCCGCGACCGCGACCGCCGCCGCGATACCGGCGTCGTGCGTGATCGTGATGTGGATGCGCGCGATGCATTTCGACGCGGCGAGCTGCGCCGCGACGCCGTGGAGCACGACGCTCGGCGCTTCGCCCGACGCGCGCACGACCTCGATGTCGCGCCAGCGCACTCCGCGCGCCCAGCCGGTGCCGAGCACCTTCATCACGGCCTCCTTGACCGCGAAGCGCCCGGTGTAGCTCGCCATGCGCGCCTTGCGGCGCTCGCAGTAGGCGCGCTCGCCGTCGGTGAAGAGCCGCGCGAGCAGGCGCTCCCCATGCCGGGCGTGCGCGGCCTCGAAGCGCGCAATCTGAGCGAGGTCCATCCCGAGAGCGACGATTGCCATCGGAGCGATCATCACCGAGCGCACGCTTCGACTCAACCGACGCCGCGCCGCGTCACTCGGGCGCGAGCTCGAGCAGCACGTCGCCCGCGCGCACTTCGGCGCCGTCCGCCGCGACGTGCCGGACGAGTCTCGCGCGCGCGGGCAGGGTTCCGCCGGCGCGGTAGGTGACGTGCGCGAAGGTCTTCATGACCTCGATCAGGCCGACGGGCTGGCCGTCGGCGAGCACTTGTCCCGCGTCGACGAAGGCCGCGGCTCCGGGCGCGGAGCGGTGGTAGAAGCGGCCGCTCTGCGGAGAACGCAGGACGAGCGCGTTCGTCGCGCCGGCGACGCCCTTCGATGCCTCTCGAGCGCTCGCGTCGACATCGCCGACCGGTTCGAGCTCGTACAGCACCTCGCCCCAGCCGACGGGAGCCTGCACGCGCTCGCGACGCGGCGTCACGACGCGACCGTACACGCCCTCGGGCACGCGCAGGCGCAGCGCGCGGCCGAGCACGAGCAACGTGCCGGCGAATTCGCCCGCCTGGACGATGCATCGCTCCTCGCGCGCTTCGGTGAACGAGCCGACGGCGGGGGAGCACAGCTGCACGCGCTCGCCGCGCTTCTCGACGCGAAGCTCGAGGATCTCGTTCGATTCCGAGCTCACGCCTTGCGCTCCGTCAACGCCGCCAGATCGTGCAGCGACCAGATGCGCGGGTTCTTCAGGCGGCGGTAGCCGGGCGACTGGTACGACGCCTGCGCGAAGAGCTCGAGCCACGCGCGCAGCTCGTCGCAGCGCACGATCTCGTCGGTGTCCATCTGCGCGGCGGACTTGTAGGGATCCATGTCGCTCTCGATGCGCGCTTCGGTGTCGCGCATGCCCTGCTCGATCTTCGCGCGCTCCGCCGGATCGCTCGTGGCGATGTTGAACTCGTCGTCGAGCTTGGTGTTGTACGCCGCGATCGCGAGCGTGCGCCCCTCCATGACCGCCAGGCGCGCGAGCGTCGTCGAGAGCTGCACGACGGGCTCGTACGGCAAACCCGCCATCGCGTAGTAGCCCGCACCGCTCGCCTTGCGCAGCAGCAGCGTGAACATCGGCACTGCATTCGTGCTGTTCGCGTAGATCAGGCTCGAGCCGTAGCCGAGCAATCCCTGGCGCTCCGCCTCGACGCCGATGTCGAACCCCGAGATGTCCTGCAGCCACACGATCGGGATGCCGTCGTCGTTGCACGCGCGGCTGAACGCCGCGACCTTCGCGATGCCTTCCTTGTAGAGGATGCCGAGCGGCTTCTTCGCGCCGTGGTGCTCGGGATCGTCCATCAAGCCCTGGCGATTCGCGACGAAACCCATGTAGAGCCCGTCGACGCGCCCGACGCCGACGATCATCTCGCGTCCGCGCTCGGGCAAGATCTCCCAGAAGAGACTGTGGTCGACGAGGCGCGCGAGCACCTCCTCGATCGAATACGTCATGCGGTGATCGCCGGGGAAGAGACCGGAGATCTCGTGCGCGGGCTGGAACGGGAGCGCGGCGTCGGCTCCGTGGCGATGGAACGCATGCGCGGAGCTCGCGAGCAGCGCGATTTCCCTCCGAATCAGCGTGATCGCCGTCGCGTCGTCGGGCACGCGCACGTCGGCGCAGCGCGACTGGTGCACGTGCACCTCGGGCCCGCCGATGTCGAGGCTCGAGAGGTGCTGGCTCTTCGCGCCTTTGATCAGCGCCGCGCCGGCGATGACCATGTACGCGCTCTCGGTCATGTACACGCGATCGGAGATGATCGGCATGTAGCCGCCACCGGCGATGCAGTCGCCGAAGACGCCCGCGATCTGCGGCACGCCGGCGGCGGAAAGCTCGCTGTTCTTCTTGAAGATGTGTCCCGCGCCCGTGCGGCCGGGGAACGAGAGCGCCTGCTCGGGCAAGTACAGGCCCGAGCAATCGACGAGATAGACGACCGGCAGACGCAGGCGCAGCGCCATCTCCTGCGCGCGCTCGATCTTCTCGGGCGTGAGCGGCCACCACGAGCCCGACGCGACGGTGTTGTCGTTGGCGATCACCATCGTCCAGCGGCCTTCGATGCGCGCGAAGGCCGTGACCACGCCCGCGCCCGGGCTCTCGAGCTTGCCGAACGCGCGACCCCAATTGACGAACGTGCCGACCTCGAAGAGTCGCGTGCCCGCATCCTTGAGGAGTTCGATGCGCTCGCGCGCCGTGAGCTTCTGCTTCTCGTGCACGCGCGCGACGTAGCTCTCGCCCCAACCCGCGGCGACCTTCGCGCGGCGCTTCGCGAGCTCGCCTTCGCGCTCGGCGAGCTCCGCCGCGTTCTTCTCGAAGGTCGCGCGATCGAGGAACGCGTCGCGCTGGGAACCGATGGGGGAGAGCGGAACGCGGGCCATGGGGCGCGGGATTGTCCGGGCGCGCGAGGAGCGCGTCCAGGGCGCTCCGTTCTTCCCGTTCGAGCGTCCGCGTCCAGCCTGCCGGGGCTCGATTCGCGCCCGCGACGACGCTTCCGAGCGCAACGTGCTCGATTTCCGGGGGTAGATTCGCGTCGCGCGGCATCTCGCAGGGCATGGACGTCCACCACGACACGCAAGTCCTCCTCTCCCACGCCGGTTGGGTTCGCGGTCTGGCGCGCGCGCTGGTGCGCGACTCCGGCGAGGCCGACGATCTCGCGCAGGAGACGCTCGTGCGCGGCTGGGAGCGCGGTCCGCGCGCCGAGCCGACGAGGAGCGCGCAGACGCAACGCGCGTGGCTCGTGCGCGTCCTGCGCAACAC